>NZ_JAVRHT010000041.1:0-30551 GCF_031846415.1 Rubrivirga litoralis
CACCTCCCCCCCCACGCCGCGGTAGGACTGGCGGTAGTAGAGGAGCGGGGCGGAGCCGGCGCCCTCGACGATGCCCGTCACCTCGGCGATCCAGACCGTGTGGTCGCCGGCCTCGACGTGGGCGCGGGGGCGGCACCGGAGGACGCCGAGCGTGCCGCGGAGGAGCGGCGGCCCCGGCGCTACGTTCAAGTGCGGGAACGGCGCGAGCTGCTTGAGGCCGTCGAGGTCGGGCACGGCAAAGTGGGCCGCGAGCTCGGCCTGCTCCGCCGACAGCAGGTGGACCGCCCACACGTCGGTTTCGCCGAGCGCGTCGTGGAGGCGCGTCCCGTGCGTCACGTTGAACGAGACGAGCGGCGGGTCCAGCGAGACGCTCACGAACGACCCAATCGTCGCCCCGCGCGGCCCGTCCGCCGTCCGCGCGGTGACGACGACGACGGGGGCGGGGAGGTCGCGGAGCACGGACCGGAGCGCCTCGCCCGTGGCCTCGACGGCCTCGGGGTGCTCGGGGGCCTGGTCGGCGGGGGCGGGGGGCGGCGTGGTCACCTTCGTCTGACGGGAGTCCCCGCGCGCGGTTCTGCGGAGCGGGGCGGTCCCCGGCCACCCCGCCCGCGGGCGAGAGCGTTCCGGTGGGGGCGGGGCGGCCGCCCCGCCCGCCGCTACCCGACGAAAGCGTCCTTGACCCGGCCGAAGAAGCCGCGCCGGCCCGAACCCTCGGGCTTCGGCGTGAGGTCGGGGTCGCTGCGGAGCTGCTCGAGCGTCTGGCGAAGAGCGCCCGACACCTCCTGCGGCGTCCACACGAGGACGCGGACCATCTGGTCGCCGCGGCGGCCGCCGCCGACTTCGGGGAGGCCGCGCCCGCGCATGCGGAGCACGCGGCCGGACTGGACGCCGGCGTCGATCTGGAGCGTGGCCCGGCCCTTCAGCGTGGGGACCGTCGCCTCGGTGCCAAGCGCGGCGTCGGGGAACGAGAGGTGGAGGTCGTAGCGGACGTCCAGCCCCTCGCGCGTAAAGTGCTCGTGCGGACGCTCGTCGATCTCGACGCGGAGCGCGCCGGGCGCGCCGCCCCGGATGCCGGCGTTGCCGGCCCCGCGGATCTGGAGGTAGTGGCCGCTCGCAACGCCGGCCGGCACCTCGACGTCGACCGTCTCCTCGCCCTTGATCCGGCCCTCGCCGTCACACACGTGGCACGCGTCGACGATCACGCGGCCCTCGCCCTGGCACGTCGGGCACGGCTGGACGTTCACGAACTGGCCGAAAAACGAGGTCGACACCTGCCGCACCTCGCCGACCCCGTCGCACGTCGAGCACGTGCGGAACCCGGCCTCTTTGTCCTCGGCGCCCGTCCCGTCGCAGTGGTCGCACGCGACGAACTTGCGGAGCGTGAGCTGGCGGTCGACGCCCTCGGAGATCTCCTCGAGCGTGAGCGCAAGGCGGACGCGGAGGTCGGTCCCGGGGCGGCCGTGGCTGCGGCGGCGCCCGGCGCTCCGGCCGAACACGTCCTCGAACTGGGAGCCGCCCCCGAAGATGTCCGAGAACGCCGAGAAAATGTCGGAGATGTCGGAGAACCCGCCCGGCGCGCCCGCGGCGCCGTTCCCCAGCCCGGCCCGGCCAAAGCGGTCGTAGCGGGCGCGCTTGCCCTCGTCGGAGAGCACCTCGTAGGCCTCGGCCGCCTCCTTAAACGAGGACTCGGCCTCGGCGTCGCCGGGGTTGCGGTCGGGGTGGAACTGGAGGGCCTTCTTCCGATAGGCCTTTTTGATCTCGTCCGGCGTCGCCGTACGGGCGACGCCGAGGACGTCGTAGAAATCGCGTTGGGTGGCGTCGGCGGGCACGGGCGGGGTGGGATCTGGGGGCGGTGGGGCGGCGCCTATTCGGCGACGACGACGCGGGCGTGACGGAGGACACGGTCCCCGAGGCGGTACCCCGGCTGGACCTCGGCAAGGACGGTGCCGGACTCGGCGTCGGGCGCCGGCTGCTGCATGACGGCCTCGTGCTCCTCCTCGGAGAACGGGCGGCCGACGGCCTCAATGGGCTCAACGCCGACACCGGCGAGGGCGTCTGTAAACTTTTTCGTGACCAGCTCGATGCCCTGGAGCAGCGCGCCGGTCTCCCCCGCCCCGCCCGACTCGGCCGCGGTCCGGGCGGCGTCGAGCGAGCGGCGGAGGTCGTCGTAGACGTCGAGCATGGGGAGCAGCACGCCCTGCCGGCCCACGCGGACGGACTCGGCGCGGTCGCCTTCGGAGCGGCGGCGGTAGTTCTGGTACTCGGCGGTCTGGCGGAGCAGCTTCTCCTGGAGGCCAGAGACCTCGGCGCGGAGCGCCTCGACGTCGTCGGTCGCGGCGTCGGAGGGGGCGGTCTCGTCGACCTCGTCGGCGGGCAGGGCGTCGTCCGTCATGGCGGGCGGGGCGTCGGGGGGCGGGGCGGCGCCGTCGGGCGCGGCGTCGGGAGAGGCGGGGCGGTCGGTCATGGCGTGAGCGGCCGGGCGGGAAAGATCGCGCCGGGCCGGAGGAGGACGGGCGAAACGGGGGAGAAAGGGCGGGGCGGTCTCACCACGGGCGGGCGGCTCCAGATCCACCCCGCCCCCGTGTCAGGCCGCCAAGCGGGGCGGTTTCGGGGCGCGTGCGGCAGGCTCCGGTCGGCCGCCCCGCCCACGCCGGAGCCCGGGCTGGGGGATTCTCAGGGGGCACCGCGTCGACCACCTCGCGCGTCAGTCGTCGGGCGGGGCGGCGAGCAGGCCGGCCACGTGCTCGACGAGCACGATGGCCCGGCCGTAGTCCATCCGCGTCGGGCCGATCACGGCCACGGCCCCGACCGCCCCGCCCACGCGGTACGGCGCCGTCACGACGGAGTAGGACGGGCCGCCGGGGCGGCCGCGCTCGACCTCGCGGCCGATGAGGACGACGGCGCCGTCGGGCTCGGCCGGGTCGACGGCCGCCGGCCGCTCCAGGAGGTGGACCACGACGTCCTCGCTCTCGGCCAGCTCGACCACGTCGCGGACGAGCTCGGGCCGGTTGAACTCGGGCTGCGAGACCAGGTGCTGCGCGCCGCCGATCGCCGCGCGCTGGCCCGGCGTCTCGTCGCGGAACAGGGCCGGCCCCTCGCGGAGCACGACGCGGACCACGCCCGTCCGGTCGTGCTCCGCGAGGTCGCCCACGCGGTCGGCCCCGGTCCGGCGGATCTCGGCGAGCGTCAAGCCGGCCAGCCGCTCGTTCAGGCGCTGCACCACGGCGTCGAGCGCGGCGGGGTCGGCCTCGACGTCGAGCTCGGCCGTGACCGTCCGCGCCAGCCCGCCCCGCAGCGCGAGCACGAACAGGACGCGCGACGACGACAGCCGGACGACCTCGAGCCGGTCGAGGACGCCGGTCGAGAGCTGGGGCGTGAGGACGACGCCCAAAAGCTGGCTGAGCCGCCCGAGCAGGCGCGACGTGTCGCGGGCGATGGCGTCGAGGTCGCCCAGCCGGCGGCGGACGCCGTCGCGGAGGAGCGTGGCCTCGCGCGCCGACAGGCCCGTCACGTCGAGGAGGTCGTCGACGTAGAGCCGGTAGCCCTGCTCGGTCGGGACGCGCCCGGCCGACGTGTGGGGGTGGCCGAGGTAGCCGGCGTCCTCCAGGTCGCGCATGGTCGTCCGGATCGACGCGCTGGACAGCTCGACGTCGCCGGCGAGCGCCTTCGAGCCGACCGGCGCGGCGGTCCCGATAAAGTGCTGGACGACGCGGCGCAGCACGTCCTGCTCCCGCTCAGAAAGCGGGCCGGCGGGGCGGGCGGGGTCGCTCGGGCGGGGCACGGCGTGGGTGGCAGGCGACGGAACAAACGAAGGTAGCGGCGGCGCCCGTCTGCGCGCGGGCGGGGCGGGCCGAGCCTTCGCACCGATTTCAGCCGCCCCGCCCTGTGGGGGCGGCCGCGTACGGACGCCAGTACGGACGCCACCCCGCCCGTTCCGCCGCGGCAGCTGCCGCGAGCGGGGTGGCGCCACGGCTCGCCCGAACCGCCCCACCCGCTGCCTGCCTCCGCCGCACGTCGGTCGCATGACGTGCCCCCCCCGTCGTGTGAGGGCGGGGCGGTCCGAGTTCACCCCCTCCCCGCCCCGTCTTGACCGGCCGGTCACGGAGCGCCCCGCCCCGCCCCGTTCACACGCCACACCCTCCTGTACTGCCGTGGACGTCACCCGCCTCCCGCACTCGACCCTCGACCGCCTCGACGCGCGCATTGCCGCCTGGATGAGCCGCCACGGGGTCCGCCTGCTCCGCTACGCCATCGGCGTCGTGTTTATCTGGTTCGGCGGGCTCAAGCTGATCCCCGGCCTGAGCCCGGCCGAGGATCTCGTCCGCAACACGGTCTACTTCGTCAACCCGGACGTCTTCTACCCGGTCCTCGCCGCGTGGGAGGTGCTGATCGGCGTGCTCCTCCTGTTCCGGCCGACCGTCCGCGGGGCGCTGTTCCTGCTCGCGCTCCAGATGCCGGGCACGTTCCTCCCGTTCGTCGTGCTCCCCGAGGTGTGTTTTTCGATCTGGCCGCTCGCGTCGCCGCTCGACCTGTTCGCGCTGACGCTCGAAGGCCAGTACATCGTCAAAAACCTCGTGCTCATCGCCGCCGGGCTCGTCGTCGGGGGGACGGTTCGCGAGCGGGCCACGCGCGAGCGGTTACTATAAAGGCGCCGCCCCGCCCGCGCAATTCGGCGGGCGGGGCGGGGTGAGCATATGCTAGAGCACCCTTCGGGCTGGTACGGGGTACCGGGTACGAGGTACGGTTCGATCCGACCTCGACGCGCGCGTACCCCGTACCGAGTACCCCGACCCGTCCGAGACGCTGACTCGTTAGCGTGCGCCCGCCCTGACGGGCGGGGCGGGGCGGTCAGGCCTCGACGGCGGCCGGCTGGCCGTCCCAGATCGGGTAGTCCGTGTAGCCTTCGGCGCCGCCGCCATAGAACGTGCTGGGGTTGGGCTCGTTGAGGGGCGCGTCGAGCCCAGCCTCCTGCGCGGCGTACCGGATGGCGAGGTCGGGGTTGGCGAGGAACGGGCGGCCGTAGGCGACGAGGTCGGCGGTGCCCGCCTGGAGGATCGCCTCACCCTCCTCGCGGTCGTAGTCGGCGTTCGCGATGACGGCGCCGCTAAAGTGCTGGCGCATCAGGGCGATGGCATCGAGGTCGCCCAGCCCGCCCTTGGACCCCATGCCCGCGTTCGGGCGGATGCCGTGGAGGTAGGCGAGGCCGGCCTCGGAGAGCGCCTCCGACGCGGCCCCGAACGTCTCCTCGGGGTCGGCGTCGGTCACGCCGTTCGTGCCGGCCGCGAACGACAGCCGCGCGCCGACGCGGTCGGCGGGCCACTCGGCGAGGACGACGTCCGTCACCTCGCGGAGGAACCGGAGCCGATTCTCGACGGAGCCGCCGTAGGCGTCGGTCCGGTGGTTCGAGTCCGAGCCCAAAAACTGCTCGATGAGGTAGCCGTTCGCCGCGTGGATCTCGACCCCGTCGAAGCCGGCGCTGCGCGCGAGCCGGGCGCCGTGCCGGTACTGCTCGACCGTATCAGCGATCTCGTCCTCGGTCAGCGCGTGGGGCGTCTCGAACGGGACCATCTGGAAGTCCGGCGTCATGGCCTTCCCCTTCGCGGGGATCGCCGACGGCGCCACAGGCAGCGCGCCGTCGTGGTACGCCGAGTGCGACACGCGGCCGACGTGCCACAGCTGGAGCACGATCCGCCCGCCGACGGCGTGGACGAGGTCGGTCACGCCGCTCCACGCCTCGGCTTGCTCCTCGGTGTAGATGCCGGGCGTGTCGGGGTAGCCCTGGCCGCGCGGCGTCACCTGTGTGGCCTCGGCGATGAGGAGGCCGGCCGAGGCCCGCTGCGCGTAGTACGTCGGCGCGAGGTCCGTCGGGACTTGGCGGCCGTGGCGGCTGCGCGTGAGCGGGGCGAAGACGATCCGATTGGGGAGCTCGAGCGGGCCGAGCGTGAACGGCGAGAGCAGCATGGGCGGGGTGGGTGTTTGTCGTCACAACCATTCGCCCGAGTCCCTGTTCCGCCGCCGCCCCGCCCATGAGCCCTCTCCGGCGAGCACCCAGGGGCGAGGCGGGGAACGCGGGGGGAGCGCCCCGGTAGGCGAGGCGTCACCCGCCCCGCCCGCCCTGGCCCTCGTCGTCTACGCCCTCTGCGGCCACGGCCGTGGCCACTCGTCGCGCGCCGCCGCCGTCGCCGAGGCGCTCCGCGCGCGTGGGCACCGGGTCCGGTTCGCGGCCGACGCCCCCGCCGCCGACCGCCTCGCGCAAGAGGGCAGCGGGCCGGTGCACCGGGTCCCTGCGCTCCGCCAGGTGCTCCGCGGCAACCGCGTGCGCTACCTCGCGACGGCCCGCGCCAACCTCGACCTCACGTGGCGGAGCCCCGAGATCATCGCCGAGGCCGAGGCGTGGCTGGCGTCCGTCGAGGCCGACGTCGTCGTGTCGGACCACGAGCCGTTCGTAGCCCGCGCCGCGCGCCGCCTGGGCGTCCCGGTCGTCGCGCTCAGCCACCAGCTCGTGCTGACCGAGGCCCGCCCGCGCGTCCCGCTCCGCCACGCGCTCTCGGCCGTGGGGACGCGGCTGGGCATCGGCGTGCTCGCCCCGCCCCGCCCCGACGGCGTGGTCGTGCCTTCGTTCTTTTTCCCCCCGCCCCGCGCGGGCTCGCGGGCCGTGTTCGTGCCGCCCATCCTGCGCGACGACGTGCTCGCGGTCCGGCCCGAGCCTGGCGACCGCGTGCTCGTCTACGTCAACGAGGGGGCCGGGCTGGAGCCGCTCGTGCGGACGCTCGGCGCCGTCGACGCCGCGTTCGACGTGTACGGACTGGACCCGGGGCAGGCCGCCCCGCCCAACGTCCGCCTGCGGCCGCCGTCGCGGGCCGGCTTCCTCGCCGACCTGGGCGCCGCCCGCGCCGTCGTGGCGACGGCCGGGTTCACGCTGCTCAGCGAGGCGCTCCACCTCGGCGTGCCCGTCCTCGCGCTCCCCAACCGGGGCTTTTTCGAGCAGGTCGTCAACGCGCTCGCGCTCCGCGACGCGGGGCGGGGCGGGGCCGTCGTGGGCCGCCCGCCGCGCCCGTCGGACGTGGCCGTCTTTCTCGACCGCGCCGCCGGCCTCCGCCGCCCCGCCCAGACCGCCGCCGAGGGCCGGGCGGGGCGGGAGCGGGCGGCCGACGCCATCGAGGCCGTGGTGAGCGGGGCGGGCCGCCCCGCCCCGACGCGGGCGCCGGTCCGGCCGGAAGTGGCCTAGCAGCGCTGGGCGACCGCCCCGCCCTTGGCGTGGAAAGCCCCTTGACGTGGGCAGCGTGGGCGGGGCGGGGGCCATAGCGGGAGCGCCGCAGCGGCGGCACCAGACGGCGCCTCGCGCGCGGGGCGGGCGGGGCGGAGGAGGTCTGGCCGTGTAGGACGGACGCCCCTTCACCCGTTCTGTACCCTTGCGCGGGCGGGGCGGCGGGTATCTTCTGCGGTTCTCCGCCCCCCGGCTGTGCCATGACCGTTCCCGACCTCCTCGGCCAGCAGCCGACCGGCTCCCCTTCGGACCCCACCGACCGACCGGCCGCGTCGATCTTCGACAAGGTCGAGCGCTTTTTCGAGCCGGGCGGGGATTACCAGAAGGTCAACGAGGCCGACCTCTACCCGTACTTCCGGGCCATCGAGGTGTCCGAAGGGAGCCGGGCCGTCATGAACGGCCGGGAGGTCATCATGGCCGGGTCGAACAACTACCTCGGGCTCACGAACGACCCGCGCGTGCGCGAGGCGGCCAAGGCGGCCGTCGACAAGTACGGAACGGGGTGCACCGGGAGCCGCTTCCTCAACGGCACGCTCGACCTTCACCTGGAGCTTGAGGAGCGGCTCGCCCGGTTTATGCGCAAGGAGGCGTGCGTCCTGTTCTCGACGGGGTACATGACCAACCAGGGCCTGCTCCAGTCCCTCGCCGGGCGCGGCGACGTCATCTTCTCGGACAAGGACAACCACGCGTGCATCCTGGCCGGGCAGCAGGTGTCGGCGGCCGAGACCGTCCGCTACCGGCACAACGACGTGGAGCACCTGCGGACGTTCCTCGAGCGGATCTCGAACGAGCGCCCGGACGCCGGCAAGCTGATCGCGACGGACGGCGTGTTCTCGATGTCGGGGACGATCGCGCGTGTGCCCGAGCTCGTCGGGCTCGCCCAGGAATTCGGGGCCGCCCTGTTCCTGGACGACGCCCACGCGGTCGGCGTGATCGGCGACGGCGGCCGGGGCTCGGCGTCCGTGTTCGGGCTCGAAGACGAGGTGGCGCTCACGACGGGGACGTTCTCGAAAAGCTTCTCGTCGCTCGGCGGGTTCGCCGTCGGCGACGAGACCGTGATCGAGTACGTCCGCCACACGGCGTCGACCCACATGTTCTCGGCGTCGATGCCGCCGTCGGCCGTCGCGACGGTCCTCGCGTGCCTCGACATCCTGGAGACCGAGCCGGAGCGGCTCGAGCGGCTCGCCGAGATCTCGGACACCATGCGCGACGGGTTCCGCTCGCTCGGGTTCGACGTGTGGGCCTCGCAGACGCCGATCATCCCGGTCGTGATCGGCGAGATGTACCGCTGCTTCGCGTTCTGGAAGGACCTCCTGGAGGCCGGCGTGTTCGCCAACGCCGTTGTCCCCCCGGCCGTCCCGCAGGGCCAGTCGCTCATGCGGACGAGCTACATGGCCACGCACACCGACGAGGAGCTCGACCGCGTGCTCAGCGCCTTCGAGACCGTCGGGCTCCAGCACGGGATCATCGCGCCGGGCGGGAAGCCGGGGCCCGCGATGACGCCGAGCGGGGCGTAGGGGCCGGGAGCCCTCTCGCTCGGCCTGCGCCCCACGGGCGGGGCGGCCAGAGGGCGGGGCGGCGCCGCTAGCTTGTCCGCTCCCAGACCGCCCCGCCCATGCCCGAGACCGCCGCACGCCCCGCCCCGACTGGCGCCACCCCGCCCGGGCGTGGGCTCCCGGTCACGGTCCGGCCCGTCCGCTCGCCGGCCGACCGGGCGGCGTTCCTGGACGTCCCGTACGACCTCTACGCCGGCGACCCGTACTTCGTCCCGCCGCTGCGCTTCGACCAGAAGCAGATCCTGGACCCGAAGAAGAACCCGTTCTTCGAGCACGGCGCCATGGAGCTGTTCCTGGCCGAGCGGGGCGGGGCGGTCGTCGGGCGCGTGGCGGCGATCGAGAACGGGCAGCACCTGGCGAAGTACGCCGATGGCAACGGGTTCTTCGGCTTTTTCGACACCGTCGAGGACTACGCCGTCGCCGAGGCGCTCCTCGACGCCGCGGCCGGCTGGCTCCGCGCGCGCGGGCTGACGGGCGTGCGCGGCCCGGCCAACCCGACCATGAACGACGTGGCTGGGCTCCTCGTGGCCCGGTTCGACCGCCCGCCGTCGATCCTCCTCCCGTACAACTACCCGTACTACCAGGACTTCCTGGAGCGGTGGGGCTTCCGGCGGGCCATGACGATGTGGGCGTTCTACGTCCACGAGGCGTACATGGACACCGAGCGCATGGCGCGCGGCGCGGCCATCGTGGAGCGCCGGCACCCGGGCATCCGCATCCGCCCGCTCGACCCCGAGCGGTTCGAGGACGACGTGGTGACGGCCATGCGGATCTACAACGAGGCGTGGGCCGCGAATTGGGGCCACGTCCCGTACACGGACCGCGAGGCGATCCACCTGGCGAAAGAGCTGAAGCCGGTGATCGAGGAGGACCTGTTCCTGTTCGCCGAGCTCGACGGCGAGCCCATCGCGTTCGCGACGTCGATCCCGAACTACAACCGGGCGCTCAAGGAGCTCCCGCGCGGCCGGCTCCGCCCGGCGGGCATCGCCAGGGCGTTCGCGGCGGTCAAGTCGGGGTCGATCTACGAGGTCCGCATGGCGCTCATGGGCGTGATCCCGGCGTACCGGAACGCGGGCCTGGACTCGTTCCTCATCCACCACACGATCGTGAACGGCCGCGGCGTGGGCTACCAGGCGGCCGAGCTGAGCTGGGTGCTGGACACGAACAAGCCGATGATCAACGGGCTGGAAAAGCTGGGGGCCACGCGCGACAAGGAGTACGCGATGTTCGAGGCGGAGCTGTAGGGGTTCGGGGGTCGGGAAGATGCGGGGCGGGGCGGCATCGGGCGGGGTGGCATCTTGTAGCGGCGTTGCGTGCAACGCCGTCGGGCCGCCGCCCACGGGCGGGGCGACATCGGGCGGGGTGGCGCCGGCCACGACCGCCCCGCCCCAGGGTGCCCGCCGCCGCCGGGCCGGGCGGGTCAGGCGCCGCCCCGCCCACGGTCGACCGCCGGTCGCCCCTACGACCCGCGGGCGGGGCGGCCGGTACTTTTCGCAGCGCCCGCCCCGCCCCCCTCTCCCGTGCCTCGCGTTTCCGTCATCGTCGTTACCTGGAACGGGCGGGGCCTGCTTGAGCGGTTCCTCCCGTCCGTCCTCGCCAGCGACTACCCAGACCTGGAGATCGTCGTGGCCGACAACGCCTCGACCGACGGAACGGCCGAGTGGCTGGCCGAGGCGCACCCGGACGTCACCGTCATGCGCCACGCCGAGAACGCGCTGTTCGCGCGCGGCAACAACCTCGCCGTGCCCCATGCGACGGGCGACCTCCTGTGCTTCCTGAACAACGACGTCGAGGTGCCGGCGGGGTGGCTCGGCCCACTCGTCGCCGCGTTCGACAACCCCGGCGTGGCCGCCGTCCAGCCGAAGCTGCTCCAGCACGGCGACCGCGGGCAGTTCGAGTACGCCGGCGCGTCGGGCGGATTCCTCGACGCGTTCGGCTACCCGTTCACGCGCGGGCGCCTGTTCGACACGCTCGAACCCGACCGCGGCCAGTACGACGACGCCCGCGACGTTTTCTGGGCGACCGGCGCCGCGCTCGTCGTCCGCCGCGCGGCGTTCGAGGCGGCCGGCGGGTTCGACGAGTCGTTCGGGATGCACATGGAGGAGATCGACCTGTGCTGGCGGCTCCAGCGGGCGGGGTGGCGTGTCCGCGTCGAGCCGGCGTCGGAGGCGTACCACCTGGGCGGCGCGTCGCTGCCCCAGGGCAGCCCGCGGAAGATGTACTTCAACGTGCGCAACGGGCTCGTGATGCTGGCCAAGAACCTCCCCGCCCCAGCGTTCCGCCGCGTGCTCGCCGCGCGCCGCGCCTTCGACGCCGCCGCCGCGGCGCGTGCCCTCGCCGCCGGCCGCCGCGACGAGGCCGCCGCGATCCGCCGCGCGTGGCGCGACGCCCGCGAGCGCATCAACGCCGTCACCCCGCCCCGCCCCGACGAGCGCGTCGTGCTCCCCCCCTACCGCCGCTCCGTCGTCGTCGACTACTTCCTGCGCGGCCGCCGCCGCTTTTCCGACTTGCCCGAGGAGGGATGGAGGGATGCGGGATGGAGGGACGCAGAGGAATAGCGGGCGGGGTGGCCCCTGCCTCTGCCCGTTCCTATTTCCTCTTTCCCCTTTCCTCGGGCGACGCCCGCCCCACCACGACGGCCGAGATCGCGGCGAGCACGACGGCCATGCCGACGAACGCGAGCGGGGCGGGGCGCTCGCCGAACCACGCGAACGCGATGGCCGTCGAGATCACCGGCTCGGCCAGCGTGAGCAGCCCGATGAGCGCGGCGGTGACGTAGCGGAGGGCCAGGCTGAACGAGCCGTGGCCCACCAGCCCCGGGCCGATTCCGAGCGCGAACGCGAGCGCGAGGGCGGGGAGGGGCAGCCCGAGCGGCACGCCGAGCGCGACGCACACGCCGACGCACGTGAGCGCGGCGGCCGTGTTGAGCGGGACGAACGTCGCCAGGAACGACGTGCGCTGGCGGACCGACCGGCTGATGAGGAGGTAGACGGCGACGAGGAAGGCGGCCAGGAGCGCGAGCGCGTTCCCGAGCAGCGGGTCCGGGTATATGCCTCCATCGCCCCCCGTCGCGCCGATAAGGGCCGCGCCCACGACGGCCGCCGCGATCGCCACGGCCGTCCGCCGGTCGGGCCGCTCGTGGAGGAAGACGGCGCCGAGGATGACGATGAAGACCGGCGACAGCGTGACGAGGACCGACGCGCTGGCCACGCTCGTCAGCTGGACCGACGTAATCCATGCCATAAAGTGGAGCCCGAGGAACACCCCGGCGACGGCGATCAGCCCGACGTCCCGGCGCGGCAGCGCCCGGATCTCGCCCCGCACGCGAACGGCCGCGACCGGCACCAGCAGCACCGACACGAACACGGTCCGCCACGCGGCGAGCGCGAGCGCCGGCACGTCGCCGGCCAGGCGGACCAGGATCGGGGACGTGCCGACGGCGACCAGCGCGAGCGCGAGCAGCGCCCAGATGCCCGGCGGCACGGCGTCCCCACCCCGCCCGGCGGATTCGACGCCGACTGGCTCGGAGGGCGGGGCGGCCACGCTAGCGGAGCCGGTCCATCGACTTGACGACCTCGATGTCGGCCGTCACGCGCTGCCGCGCCATGCGCAGGAAGAGGTAGGCCACGATCGGCTGGAGCGCCACGAGGTACAGGCCGACCGGCGCCGTCGTCGCCGCGGGGTCGGTCACGACGAAGAGCCCGACCAGCACGACGACCACGAGGGCCAGGTCGAGCCACTGGGCCACGTAGATCACGCGCCGCTGGAGCGGCCGGTCCTTGTACAGCCCGACGGCGGCGAGGGCCACGAACGCCGTCACCACGGCGAGCCCGTAGCCCACCCATCCGAGCCACGCCGAGTCCAGGGCGATGGCCTCAGCCCATCCGCTGGCGAGCCCGACGAAGAGCGCGAGCAGGAGCGCGGCGAGGACGAGATAGAGGGTTTGAATGCGCTGGATCACGTCGGTCGGGGAGACTGCCGGAGCGGGGTGGAAAAGCGCGGGCGGGGCGGCCGCCCCGCCCTTAGGCGAGGACGGCGCGGACGCGGTCGGCCACGCGGTCGCCGAATGCGGACGTCGACGCGTCGCCGCCCAGGTCGCTCGTGAGCGTCGACGGGTCGGAGTAGACGTCATGGAGCGCCTGCCGGATGGCCTCGGCAGCGGCGTCCTCACCGAGGTAGCGGAGCATCATCTCGCCCGAGCGGACGAGCGCCGTCGGGTTGGCGATGCCCTGGCCAGCGATGTCCGGCGCCGAGCCGTGGACGGCCTCGAAGAGCGCGCAGTCCTCGCCGATGTTGGCCGAGCCCGTCACGCCCAGCCCGCCGACGAGGCCCGACATGAGGTCGGAGAGGATGTCGCCGAACATGTTCGTCGTGACGATCGCGTCGTACTCGTCGGGGCGGATCACGAGCTGCATCGCCATGTTGTCGATGATCCGGTCGTCGAACTCGACGTCCGGGTAGTCGGCCGCGATCTCGCGCCCGATCCGGAGGAACATGCCGCTCGACTCCTTCAGGATGTTGGCCTTGTGGACGAGCGTGAGCCGCTTACGGCCCCGCCGCTTTGCGTCCTCGAACGCGTACCGGATGATCCGCTCCGACCCCGTGCGCGTGATCCGGTTGATCGAGTCGGCGATCTGGTTCCGCTCGTCGAAGTACTCGATGCCGGCGTAGAGCCCTTCGGTGTTCTCGCGGTAGAGCAGGAGGTCAACGCCCTCGAACGGCCCGTGCGTGTTCGGCAGCGTCTCGCAGGGGCGGACGTTGGCGTAGCAGTCGAAGTGCTGCCGCAGGCGGACGTTGATGCTGCGGAAGCCGGTTCCGACGGGCGTCGTGAGCGG
The DNA here is from genome assembly GCF_031846415.1 of Rubrivirga litoralis. Classification (NCBI taxonomy): domain Bacteria; kingdom Pseudomonadati; phylum Rhodothermota; class Rhodothermia; order Rhodothermales; family Rubricoccaceae; genus Rubrivirga; species Rubrivirga litoralis. The sequence continues at coordinate 13,659 of NZ_JAVRHT010000041.1, forward strand.
CCCCTTGAGCGCCAGCCGCGTCCGCTCGATGGACGCGACGGTCGCCTCTGGGAGCGCGTCGCCGGTCGCCTCGTAGGCGCCCACGCCGGCCTGCTGCTCGTCCCAGTCGAACGCGACGCCGGTCGCCTCCAGAACGCTGACGGTGGCCGCCGTGACTTCGGGTCCGATGCCGTCGCCGGGGATGAGGGTCGCTGCGTAAGCCATGCAAAGGGGCGGGGTGGGAGTTGCAAGCTAGGCGGGCGGCGCCCGAAGCCGACGTGGAACCCGCGCGAATGCGGCCGCCCCGCCCGCAGCGCGATGCCCCGCCCCGCTCCCGCCGGGCGGGGCGGTCGTTCCAGGATCGCCCGCCGCCCCGCTCAACGGGCGGCCAGGGCGGGGCGGCTGGCCCCACCCCGCCCCCACGAAAAAGCCGGGGCGCCCCTGGCGGAGCGCCCCGGCAAAGGCGTGCGAGTGGGCGGGGCGGCCTAATCCGCCTCCCGGCTCGTCGAGTAGTTGACGCGGAGGGCCTCGGCCTCGCGGAGCTCCTGCTGGACGTCGTAGAGCAGGCCGGTCTCGATGTCGCGGTCGACGCGCATCGAGATGATGGTCCGGGGCTCCTCGCGGAGCCGGCGGAACATGGCCTGCCGAATGTCCGGGAGGTCGCGGACGATGGCGTCGTCGACCTGGACAGCCGGCTCGCCCAGCCCGCCCGTCTCGCGCCGCTCCGGCCCGATGTAGACGTACTGGATCAGCCGCTTCTGGTCGATCTTCTCCACGGCCTCGGCCTGCGGGATCGACACGTTGACGAGCAGGTCCGTCTCGCGGAGCACGGTCGTCACCATGAAGAAGATGAGGAGCATGAAGATGATGTCCGGCAGCGAGGCTGTCGGGATCTCCTCCTTCGTGTTGGAGCTCTTCTTTTTAAAATGCGCAGACATAACGGAGTATAGAGGTGGCCGTAGAGCCGAGCGGGCGGGGTGGCAGGCCTAGTCGTCGTCGGGCTCGGCGAGCGAGATCTTGACCGGGATCTGCTCGGAGATCACGTCGGTCTCCGTCTCGCCCGTCACCGGGTCCTGCTCGAGCCGGGACTTGTACTGCCCGTAGTCGACGCCGAACTGCTGCTGCGAGGCGTCGTCGCGGAGCTCGTTGTACGCCGACTTGATCTCGTCGAGCACGCCGATGTAGTTCTCGTACGAGAGCCCGCGCTTGGTCTTGAACGACACGACGGCCTTGTCCGGGCTCACCGAGAGGCTGGGCTCGCGGCCGTTGTTGAGCACGTGGCGCTTGACGATGTTGCGGATCTGCGGGATCGCCGTCACCTCGTTGTCGACGAGCACCTGGCCGTCGGCGGCGACGAGGATGTTGAGCAGGTTCCGCTGGTTGATCTCCGGCGGCGGGTTCGACTCATCCAGCTTCGGCGGGAGCTGCATGTAGATCCCCTTGTCCGCGTCGATCGTCGTGGTGACGAGGAAGAAGATCAGGAGCAGGAACGCGATGTCGGCCATCGAGGACGATGGGATCTCGGCGTCGCGCTTTTTGCGGGGCTTCAGGAGCGGCATGGGGATCGGGAGGGTTCGAGGTCTTCTAACTCAGGAGAAGAAGCTTTTCGCGCCCGCGATGACGAGGGCGAGCAGCCCCGAGAGCGCCGTGAACACGGCGGCCATCACGAAGGCGGACGTCCAGTCCCCCGACGCGAAGTAGGCGACGATGAGGATGAGGACGGGGAGGGCAAAGGCGGCCAGGCCCATCTTGCTCTCGCCGGCGAGGCGGTGGCTGGCGTTCTTGAGGCCGAACCCGACCATCATGAGCAGGCCGAGGCCGATGAGGAGGAGGCAGAGCCAGATCAGTGCGGTTTCCATAGCGGGGGTCAGTGCGGGGCGGGGCGGGAGAGCTGCTCCCCCACCCCGCCCCCGTGCAGAAGGGCCGGCTTAGGTGAGGTCGACCTTGGTGACGTCGTCGCCCGTGCCGAGCTCGCGCTTCGGGTCGGGGAGCGTGGCCCGCGTGCGGCCGCTGAGGGCGGGGCGGCCGACCGACATCATCGAGAGCGAGTCGATGAGCTCGACCGAAGCCTCCTCCATGTCGGCCGTGATCCGGTCGATCTTGGAGACGCAGTAGTTGTAGAACACCTGCAGGATGATGGCCGCGATGAGCCCGAAGACCGTCGTGAGGAGGGCGATCTTGATGCCGCCGGCCACGAGCGACGGCGAGATGTCGCCGGCCGCCTCGATGGCGTCGAACGCCTCGACCATCCCGACGACCGTCCCGAGGAACCCGAACATCGGGGCCAGCGAGATAAAGAGCGAGAGCCACACGAGGCCGCGCTCGAGGAAGCTCATCTCGATCGAGCCGTAGGAGACGACGGCCTTCTCGACCGCGTCCATGCCCTCGTCGTAGCGCGTGAGCCCGGCCTGCACGACCGAGGCGACCGGCCCGCGCGTGTTGGCGCACACGTCCTCGGCGGCCGAGACGCCGCCGTTGTCGAGCGCCTCCTTGACGCGGCCCAGGAACTTCTGGGCGTTGATGTCGGCCCGGTTGAGCGAGAGGATGCGCTCGAAGGCGATGGCGAGCCCGATGATCAGCGTGATCAGCACGGGCCACATAAAGTTGCCGCCCTCGTTGAAGCGGTAGACGAGCCCGTTGGCGAAGCCGGCGTCGGCGGCCTGGAGCAGTGCGAAGAACGTCATGGGGTCAGGACCTCGAGTCGGGTTGGGGGAGGGCGAGCGGGGCGGCCGGTAGGGCAGCGCCCCGCAAAGGCGGGGGTGGCGCAGTCGCGCCGGAGGAGGAGGCCAATATCCCCACCGCCCCCGGGAATGTCAACGCGACACGAAGATGGGCCGGCACAGGAGTTGCGCCCCGGACCTAGGACCCGGCGCGGCCGCAGAGGTTGCCGCCCCGCCCGAGACCCCGCGCCCCACCCCGCCCAGCGGGACCCGCCGACACGACACCGCCCCGCCCGCGGCGTGCGCCGGGAGCGGGGCGGTCGGCCGAGGGCACGCGAGGCGTGGGTTAGCGGCGGGCGGCCAGCGTCGCCGCGTCCCGCCACAGCCCCGTGGCCTCCTGGAGCGTCGGGTCGAGGTCGCCGATGACCGGGTAGAACGCGTCAGCGCCGAAGAGGCGCCGGGCCATGAACGCCTTGATCCGCGTCTCGACGTCGTCGCGGACGGCGTCGACCTCGGGGCGGACGAGGACGGCCTCGTCGCCGCCGTCGCCGTCCGGGCGCTCGGCCACGACCCGGACGCCGTGGTCCGAGGCGAACTCGAGGAAGCGGTCGTACGTCGCGTCGTCGACCTCGAAGCCCGTGCGGAAGGCGGCCTCGCCGCTGTTCTCCCACCGCTCCCGGAACGGGTCGCCGCGGCGCTCGATCTCGACGCGGGCGAACTCGTTGTCCAAGTTCCGCCCGATGACCGTGCGGAGGGCGGCCCCGATCGAGTCGCGCGTGACGATGTAGTCGGGGAGGATGCCGCCGCCGCCGTAGACCGTCCGGCCGCCGTCGGTCTGGAAGACGAGCGAGTCGGGGACCTCGGACGCGAACGCGCTCGCGTCGATCAGGCCGCCGTCTGGGGCCAGCCGGTCCTCGATGGCCTCGCGGATGGCCAGCTTGTCGGCCCCGTAGTCCTCGTCGCTCTCGCCGAGCGTGTACGGGGTCTGGATGAGGCGGCCGGCCGGCGTGTAGTAGCGGCTGACGGTCATCTGGAGCACGCTCCCGTCGGTCATGGGGAACTGCTGCTGGACGAGCCCCTTCCCGAACGTCCGCCGCCCGACGAGGAGCGCGCGGTCGTGGTCCTGGAGCGCGCCCGCGACGATCTCCGAGGCGCTCGCCGAGTTCTCGTCGACGAGCACGATGACCGGGGAGTCCTCGAAGACGCCGCCCGACTTGGCCCGGTACTGGCGGCGGTTGCCAGCGTGCCGGCTCTCGGTGTAGACGATCATGTCGCCGGCCGGGAGGAACTCGTCGGCGATGGCGTAGGCCTGGTCGAGCAGGCCGCCGGCGTTGCCGCGGAGGTCGAGCACGAGCCGCTCCATGCCCTGCGCCTTCAGATCGCGGATGGCGTCGCGGACCTCGTCGTGGCTGGTCCGCGCAAAGCGCTGGAGGCGGACGAGGCCGGTCTCGTCGTCGACCATGTAGTGGGCGATGACGGTGTTGAGCGGGATCTTGTCGCGCTCAATCGAGAAGCTCAGCGGCTGCCGGTAGCCCGGCCGCGAGACCTCGAGGTCGACGGACGTCCCGCGCGGCCCCTTCAGCTTCAGCGGGACCTCGTCGGGGTCGATCCCGATGGCGCCCTCGCCGTCGATGCCTACGATCCGGTCGCCCGGCTGGAGCCCGGCCTCGTCGGACGGCCCGCCCGCGATGGGCATGAGGACCACGAGCGTGTCGACGCCCTCGCGGCCCTCGATGAACTCGTAGTAGATCCCGATGCCCTCGAAGCTCGCGTCGAAGCTTTCGCGGACGGCGCGCATGTCCTCGGCCGAGATGTAGATCGAGTGCGGGTCGAGCCCGGCGAGCATGCCGTCGATGGCGTCCTCGGCGAGCTGCGCCGAGTCGACCTCCTCGACGTAGGCGCGGCTGATGTACTCGTACGCCTCCTCGATCTTCCTCAGCTGCTCGACGTCGTCGGAGCCGGAGACGGCGTCCTGGACCTGGGCGCCGACGACGAGCCCGACGGCGAGCAGCCCGGCGGCAAAAAGGGGGCGGATGCGGATGCGGGGCATGCGGGGGGCGGGCAAAGGAGGACCGCTCGAACGGAGGCGGAGCAGCGTTGGTGTGAGTCGGACGCGCGGGGCGGGGCGGGGTTGCGGGAGGGGAAGGGGAACCGGCACGAGAGGGACGCCACCCCGCCCGTGCGAGGGCGGGGCGGCCGCCGCAGGGGCGACCGGCGGTCGCCCGTCGGGCAAGGCGAGCGGCGGGCACAAGGCAACCGCCCCGCCCGCAGGCGCGAGGCGGCGGCGACACCGGGCGGGGCGGCGTCCGGTGGAACGTTTCCCGCCCCGCGCCCTACCCGCCCCGTCTCCCCCACCCCGCCCCAGGGACCGCCCGTGACCAACAAAGCCGTCGCCCGCCACCTCAAGCTCACCGCCGACCTCGTCGAACTGACCGGCGGCAACCCGTTCCGCGCGCGGGCCTTCGCGTCGGGCGCGCGGACCGTCGAGCGGCTGGAGGAGCCCGTCGCCGAGCTGCTGGCGGCCGGCGAGCTGGTCGGGGTCAAGGGGATCGGGAAGGGGCTGGCCGCCGAGATCGGCGAGCTGCTCCAGACGGGGACGATGGGCGTGACCGAGACGCTGCTCCAGTCGCTCCCGCCCGGGATCCCCGAGGTGCTCCGCGTGAAGGGGCTCGGCGTCAAGAAGGTGCGGGCGCTGTGGACCGAGGCCGGCGTCACGTCGATCGAGGACCTGGAGGCGGCGGCCGTCTCGGGCCGGCTGGAGGCGCTCGACGGGTTCGGCGCCAAGACGGTCCAGAACATCCTGGGCGCCGTCGAGCAGCTCAAGGCGTACCGCGGCAAGGCCCACCTCCGCGACGCGTGGGCCGAGGCCGTCGCCGCGCGCGACGCGCTCCGCCAGGCGGGCCACGCCGCCGACCTCGCCGGCGCCGTCCGCCGCCAGTGCAACGTGGTCGAGGGCGCCGCCCTCGTCACGACCGCCCCGCCCGAGGCCGCCGCCGCGGCGCTCGCCGACTGGGGCGCGGCGCGCCCGGGCGGGGCGGAGGACGGCCGGGTCGAGGGCCGGCTCCCGCTCGGGCTGCCGCTCGCCGCCTGGTCCGCCCCGCCCGCGGCGTACGGGAGCGCGCTCTTCGAGCACACCGGCCCCGACGCCCACGTCGCCGCCGTCCGCGAGCGGGGCGGGGCGGGCGACCACGCCGACGAGGACGACGTGTACCGCGCGGCCGGCGTCGAGCCCATTCCCGCCCCGCTCCGCGACGACCCGCACTGGCTCGACAGCGGCGACCGCCCCGCCCTCCTGACGTCGGCCGACTTGAGGGGGACGGTCCACAACCACACGACGGCGTCGGACGGGAGCGCCACGCTCCGCGAGATGTGCGACGCGGCGCGCGAGCGCGGGCTGGGCTACTTCGGCGTGTGCGACCACAGCCGGAGCCTCCAGATCGCCCACGGGCTGAGCGTCGACGCCGTGCTCGGGCAGGTCGAGGAGGTCGCCCGTCTCAACGACGACTACGCGGCCGAGGGCGTCGGCTTCCGCGTGTTCTCGGGGTCCGAGGTGGACATCCTGGCCGACGGCTCGATGGACTTTCCCGACAGCGTGCTCGCCCAACTCGACGTCGTCGTCGCGAGCGTGCACCAGGGGTTCAACATGACCGAGGCCGAGGCGACCGCGCGCGTGGTCCGGGCGGTGTCGAACCCGCACGTCGACGTGCTGGGGCACCCGACGGGGCGGCTCCTGCTCCGCCGCGAGGGGTACCCGCTCGACCACGAGGCGGTGCTCGACGCGTGCGCCGAGCACGGCGTGGCCGTCGAGCTGAACGCGAACCCGTGGCGCCTCGACGTCGACTGGACGTTCGTGCGCGCGGCCCGCGAGCGCGGCGTGCTGGTCTCGATCAACCCCGACGCCCACTCGACGGACGGGCTCGACGACACGCGCTGGGGCGTCGCGTCGGCCCAGAAGGGCGGCCTGACGGCCGAGGGCTCGCTGACGTCGAAGACCGCGGGCGAGCTGGCGGCGTGGCTGGGCGGGGCGGGGCGGTAGGGCGGCGTGCAGCGTGCAGCGTGCAGCGTGCAGCGTGCAGCGTGCAGCGTGCAGAAGATGCGGCCGCCCCGCTCTCACCGCGGGCGGGGTGGGCCGTAGAGGCGACCGGCGGTCGCCCGTGGGTGGGGCGGCAGCGGGCGGGGCGGTGCCTGTTCAGACCGCCCCGCCCTCCCAACAACCACCCCTGGCCCCCCTTGGCTACGCCGACGCTGCCGCGGTGGCTAAGAGGGGGACTGCCGCCGCCTCCCGTGGTCCTTGGCGACATCCCCGACCGCCCCGCCCTGCTGACCCGCCGCTCCCCCACCCCGCCCGCGTAGCTTCCTGCTCCCCACCACCCCCTCGTGACCCGCGTCTTCGTTTTTCTGGGCCTCGCGCTCGCGCTCCTCGCAGGACTCGTCGCGGCGACGGTCGCGCTCGCCTACGGGACCGAGCCCGCGCGCGAGGGGGCGCTCCGCCTCGACGGCCTGAGCGGGCCGGTGACGGTCGCCTGGAGCGACAGCGGGGGCGTGTTCGTCGAGGCCCAGACCGAGGCCGACCTCGCGGCGGGCTTGGGCTACGCCCACGCCGTCGACCACGCGTGGGCGATGACCCTGTGGCGGCAGGCGGCGCGGGGCGGTCTGGCCGAGTGGTTCGGCGGCTCCAACCGTGCGCTCGACCTCCACGCCCGCGCGCTGGGCTTTGCCGACCTCGCGCAGCAGACCTACGCGGCCCTTCCGCCCGAGCAGCAGGCGGTCCTCGACGCCTACGCGCGGGGCGCCTCGCGGGGGCTGGCCGACCCCGGCGTGGCCCAGTCCGACGCGTTCCTCGCGGGCGGCGTCGTGCCCGAGCCGTGGCGCCCGTGGGACGCCCTGGCCGTCGAGCGCCTCCATGCCTACCTCGCCTCCTCCCCGCTCCGGCTCGACTCCGCCCGCGCCGACTCGGCCGACGCCGCGCGCTGGGCGGCCGCCGCGTCCGACTCCGCCGTCGTCCGCTTTGCCGCCGCCGATTCGGCGTTCCGGGCCTTTCTCGGCGCCCCGTCGCAAGCGGGCGGCCGCGTCTACGCCGCGACGTCGGGCGGGGCGGCGACGCTGGCGAGCCAGGTCTCGGCGGGGGCCTCGGCGCTCCCGCTTCTCGCACCGGCCGTGCTCCGCGTCGGGTCGCGCGTGGCGGTCGCGGCCACGATCCCCGGCACGCTGGTCTCGCCGGCGGGGTGGTCCGGCGGGCTCGGCTGGGGGCTCCTCCTGGGGAGCGACCTCCGCCTCGAGCCGTACGGCGGCCCCGCCCCGGCCCCCGTCTTTAGCCGGGTCGTCGACCGCGCTGGGAACGAGACGCTCCTGGAGGTGGCCCGCGACACGAGCGGGCTCGTGCTCCGGGCGGGGCGGAGCGCGGTCCCGCGGCGGCCGGCGGCGCAGGACACCACGGCACCCGGCGCCGCCGGGCGGGGCGGAGAGACGCCCGGCCTGACCACCCCGCCCGCGGCGAGTCCGCTGGCGTCCCCGGGCGGGGCGGCGGCCGACTCGGCGGCGGCGGACTCGACGGCCCCGAGCGGCTGGCGCGTCCGGTGGCGGGGGTTCCGGCCGGGCACGGACCTGGGCGCGTTCGCGGCGCTCCGGGCGGGGCGCGTGCCGGACGCGTTCGCGCTGTTCGCGCGCGAGGGGCTCGTGGCGACGCGGGCCGAGACGCGCGTGCTCGGGCGGCCGGTGGTCGCCGCGTCCGGGTTGGGCTACGCGCTCGTCGCCCGCGATTCGCTCGCACGCTACGCGGCCGACCGCCTCGCCCGCCTGGTCGGCCGCCCCGCCCCCCCCCGCCCCGACGCGGAGGCGCCACCGGGCGGAGCGCCCGCGGCGCAGCGGCTCACGCCCGAAGACCTCGCCGAGGACGCCGTGAGCCCGTGGGCCGCCCGCCTCAACGCCCGCCTCCTCGCCGCGCTGGGCGACCGCGACTCGCTGGGGCTCGCCCTCCAGGTCCCCTACTCGTACCTGCGGAGCTGGGACGGCGGGTACCGCGCCGACGCCATCGGCCCGTCGGTCTTCGAGTGGTGGCTCGTGGCCCACCGCGACTACACGGGGCACCTTCCCGACCCGGCCGACTCGCTCGACGCCGCGCTCCTCCCCTACACGCTGCGGATCGCCCGCGCCGAGCTCCGCGACCGCTACGGGACGCTCCCGACCGAGTGGCGCTGGGGGCACCTCCTGGGCGACGGCCCCCGGTTCCCGGTCCTCGGCGGGCGGGGCGGCGTCGCGGCGCGGTCCTACGCCGAGCCGCTGCCGTTCCCCGGCGGCCACCCGACGGCGCTCGTCCCCGGCCCGAGCCTGGTGTTCGAGCGCGCCCACCCGCCGCTGGCCGTGTGGACCGTGTGGTCGCGGCTGGACGACGGCCGGACGTTCGTCCGCACGCCGGCGGGGCGGCCGGCGGCCTCCGGCGTCCTCGACGTGGGAGCCGACGCGGGCGGGTTCGTCGTCGCCCTCGACCCCCGAGCTGCGATGCCCGCGCGGCGCCTCGTGCTCTCGCCGCCCCGCTAGCCCCGCCCCGCCCATGCCCCCCGCCCCGCTCTACATCGGCCTCGACGCCGGCGGCACGAAAACGGCTGCGCTCGCCGCCGCGGGCGGCGAGCCCCAGCGGTTCGACGGCCCCGGCGCGCAGCTCCTCCGCGACGGCGTCGAGGCGACGGCGTCGACGCTCGTGGCGCTCGTCGAGGAGGCGCGGCGGGCCTTCCGCGGAGCGCCGCTCGGAGGCGTCGCCGTCGGGCTGGCCGGGGCGGGGCGGATCGGGGCGCAGGAGGCGGTCGCGGCCGCGCTCCGCCCCCGACTCGACGGCGCCGCCGTCGCGGTGACGCACGACGGCGACGTGGCCTACCGGGCTGCCTGGGGCGACGAGAGCGGCCTGCTCGCGCTCGTGGGCACGGGCTCGTTTCTGGCCGCGCGGACCGAGGCCGGCGAGACCCTCCGCGCCGGGGGCTGGGGCGCCCTGCTGGGCGACGACGGGGGCGGGGCGGCGCTCGGCCGGGCCGCGCTCCGGGCCGTCCTGGCGGCCCTCGACGGCGGACCGCCGACGGCGCTCGTCGACCGCGCGGCGGCCGACGGACTGGGCACGCTCGACGACGTGGTCGGGGCGATCTACGTCGACAAGCGGCCGCTGGCCTCGTTCGCCGGCCTCCTGCTGGCCGCCGCCGAGGGCGGCGACTGGACGGCCGAGGCGCTCCTCGCGCGCGAGACGAACGCGCTCGCGCAGCAGGCGGGGTGGCTCGCCACGCGCGCCGGCGACTCGGTCGCGCAGCGCGTGGCGATGTCGGGCGGGCTGGCGCGCGAGGCCGTCTACCGCGCCTCGCTCGAAAGCGCCCTCGGACGGCACCTCCCCGGGTGGACCGTCTCGCACGCCGACGTGGCGCCCGCCGAGGGCGCACTCCAGCTCGCGCGCACGCTGGCGCCGTAGGACGTCGCTCGTGGGCGCAAGACGGACAAGAGCGGAGGCCGCCGGCCCCTACGCCGCCCCGCCCCGCCCCTTCTTCTCCGGCCACACGCACAGGTCGTAGACCGGGCACCGCCCGCAGGCCGGGTTCCGCCAGAAGCAGCACTTCTGGCCGTGGAGCATGAGCGCCTCGTGGTCGTCGTAGACCGTCTGCGCGTCCCAGTCGAGCGGGAGCAGCGCGGCGAGCGCGTCGTGCGACGGGCCGACGGCCATCGTCGGCGGGATGAGCCCGAGCCGCTGGGCGACCCGGTGGTGGTGGCTGTCGACCGGCAGGGCGGGGCGGCGGAGCGTGCTGAACAGGAGGACGGCCGCGCTCGTCTTGGGGCCGACGCCCTTAAACGCCTGGAGCCACCGCCGCGCCCGGTCGACCGGCCAGTCGGCGAGCACGTCGAGCGAGAGGCCGTCGGTCTCAGGGGCGTCGGTGATGGCGCGGAGCACGGCCTGCACGCGGGGCGCCTTCTGCTCGGGCCACGTGCACGGCGCGAGCGCCTCCTTGACCTCGTCCGTCGGCGCGTCGCGGACGGCCTCCCACGTCGGGAAGCGCTCGCGGAGCTGCGTGTAGGCCCGCCCGCTGTCGGCGTTCTTCGTCCGGTGCGAGAGGAGCGCGGACACGAGCTCGGAGAGCGGGTCCTTGGTCGAGAAAAAGTCGATGGGGCACCCGTACGCCTCACACAGCCGGTCGTGCACGACGAGCGCCTTCTCGTGCAGGGCGACCGCCGCCGGGTCGGGCGGGGCGGCCGCCGCCGGATCGGGCGGGGCGGGCGCGTCGTCGGAGAACAGGTCCATGCCGTGCCACCCCGCCCGGCCGCCGAGGTTCGCGCGGCGGGCGGGGCGGGTAGCTTTTGGGGAAGCCCCCGACTCCGCCCCGCCCCGCGAGGCCGGCCCTGCTAGATCCACTCTCCGCGCCATGCCCGACCGCCCCGCCCCCTCGGAGTCCTCCCCGACCGTCCGCCGCGTGCCGGCCGCCGTCGTCCGCCCGCTGCGCACGGCAATCCTCCGCCCGACGTGGACCGACCGCCTCGCCACCTACCCCGAGGACGACGACCCGGGCACGGTCCACGTGGCCGCGTACGACGGCGAGGCTGTGGGCGGGGTGGGGACGATCTACGCCGAGGCTCCGCCGGACGCGCACCGCGGCGAGATTCCACCGGCCGCCTACGCGCCCGGTGCGGCATGGCGCCTCCGCGGCATGGCGACCTCCGACGCCGCGCGCGGATCCGGCCTCGGCCGCGCCGTTCTCCAAGAGTGCTTCGCCGCCGTCCGCAACGGGGACGGCCGGTTCCTGTGGTGCAACGCGCGCCTCGGCGCCGTCCCGTTCTATGAGCGGCTGGGGATGCGCGCCGTCGGGCCGGAGTTCGACATCCCGGGCATCGGCCCGCACTACGTGATGTGGGGCGGGGTGAGCGGGTAGGGTTCAGGGTTCAGCAAAGATGATGGCCGCCCCGCCCGCGATGCCAAGGGCGGGGCGGGGTGGTTGTCCCCGCGTTGTCCACCGCCCCGCCCGAACCAGACAACCTCGAACCCACCCGCCCCGCCCTGCCGCACCCCGACGTGCGCCGGAACCGCTTTCGACTAGCTTGGCCGCCCCGAGGGCTCTCCCCCGCCGCCATGAAGATCCCGTCGCTCGTCCTCCGCCAGCTGTACACGAACGGGAGCCTGACGCCGACGGCCGACGGCGTCGCGTTCCGCCTCAAGAACCGGCTGACCGACGCCAAGCTCACCGCGCTCCAGAGCGTGACGGTCGACGGCCGCGAGGTCGGGGCGGACGACCTCACGCTGTCGCTCGACGGCGGCGAGACGCTCCGGGCGTCCGAGGTCTCGTCGACGAGCCCCGTCGACTTCCCGCTCCGGCGCGTGGTCACGGTCGGCGTGCCTGGGATCGAGGCCGGCGAGGGCGTCCACGAGATCCGGCTGCGGTTCGCGATCGACGGCATGGGCGACCTGAAGTTCAAGGTCAAGGACTCGGTCCAGCCCGAGCGGCCCGGCCGCGTGACGGTCCCCCGCGATGACGCCGACGACTACTCGGACGAGGCGATCGGGGCGCGGCGGCGGTTCGTCGAGGGCTACACGGCGTGCGCGCTCGACCACGTATCGAGCTACTCGTTCGACGCGCGCTCGGTGGCCGGCAACGTCGAGTCGTTCGTGGGCGTGGCCCAGGTCCCGATCGGCGTGGCCGGCCCGCTCCGCGTGAACGGCGAGCACGCCGAGGGCGAGTTCCTGGTCCCGCTCGCCACGGCCGAGGGCACGCTCGTGGCCAGCTACAACCGCGGCATGAAGGTGCTGAACCTCTCGGGCGGCGTCAAGTGCACGGTCTCCGACGACGCCATGCAGCGGGCGCCCGTCTTCATCTTCGAGGACGCCCGCGGCGCCCGCGACTTCAAGGCGTGGCTGGACGAGCACGTCGACGAGATCGCGGCCCAGGCCGAGTCGACGACCTCGCGCGGGAAGCTCCAGTACATCGACACCTACCTCTCGAACCACTTCGCGTTCTGCCGCTTCAACTTCTCGACGGGCGACGCGGCCGGGCAGAACATGGTCGGCCGGGCCACCTTCGCCGCGTGCTCGTGGATCCTGGAGCACAACGACACGATCCGGCGCTTCTACCTGGAGTCCAACTTCGCGACCGACAAAAAGGCGTCGATGGTCAACATCATGAAGACGCGCGGCAAGCGGGTCACGGCCGAGTGCAAGATCTCGGGCGAGGTGCTCCGCGAGGTCATGCGCGTCGAGCCCAAGGGGCTGGCCTACCACTGGGGCGTGGCCGCCGGGATCGGCTCCGTGCTCTCGGGCGCCAACAACAACGGGCTCCACAGTCCGAACGGGATCACGGCGCTCTTCATCGCGACCGGCCAGGACGTCGCCAACGTGTCTGAGTCGTCGGCCGCCATCCTCTACGCCGAGCACACGGACGACGACGACCTCTACATGTCGATTACGATCCCGTCGCTCATCGTAGCCACCTACGGCGGCGGCACCGGCCTGGCGACGCAGCGCGAGTGCCTCGACATGCTCGGGTGCTACGGCGAGGGCAAGGTGCGCAAGCTGGCCGAGATCGTGGCCGGCGTGGTGCTGGCCGGCGAGATCAGCCTGGCGAGCGCGATCTCGTCGAACGACTGGGTCTCCAGCCACGAGCAGTACGGGCGGAATCGGTAGGGCAGCGGGCAGAAGATCCGCCACCCCGCCCGCGCCATGGGCGGGGCGATGCCGTAGGGGCGACCGGCGGTCGCCCGTGGGCGGGCACGACGCGCGAGGGCGGGGCGGATCCGTAGGGACACCACGCGTGGTGTTCGCACGGAGCACGACACACCGCCCCGCCCAAGCGGTCGTGGCCGGGCAGGGCGGGGCGGCAATCGTAGCGGCGTGCAACGCCGTCGGGCCGCGGCGTGCGGTCCCGCCCCGCCCCCGCGGTCCCGCCCCGCCCGCACGTGGCGCGCGGAGCCCCCGGGCGGGGCGGCGGTACACTGTCCGCCATGCCGGACCCGCCCGACCGCCCCACCCCGCTCCCCGACGACCCCGCCCCGGTGGGCGAGGGCGCCGCGCCGCGCCGCCCGGGCGCCGGCGACGGGGCGGGCGGGGCGGAAGGACGCGACCTCGTGCCCGTCTCCGACATCGGCCCCGGCACGCACTCGCCCGACGCGGCCGCCGACGGTCCCGAGCCGGCCGAAGCCTATGACGGCGTCGGCACGAACGACCGCGCCGACGCGCCGTCGCTGACCGAGGCCGAACGCGACCGCGCCGCCGAGGGCGACGCCCGCCCGGCCGGACCGGGTGGCGACACGCCCGCCGCCACGCGCCACGCCCAGGCCGCGCCCGGCCCCGTCCGCGCCGCGCCCACCGCCCCGCCCGGGCGGGCGGGCGGGGCGGAAAGCGAGCGGGCGGTCGCCGCCGACCTCACGCGCCGCGCCCGGGCACGGCGCGAGGCGCTCGACCCCGACACGGCCGTGGCCCGCGAGGCCGGGTTCGAGGTCATGGACGTGAGCGGCGAGCCGCCGTCGCTCGTCCGCCGCTACTTCACGACGCTCCGCCACGCGCTCGGGCTCGTCTACGGGAGCGCCGTGGCCGTGGCCCGCGACCGCGAGCAGTTCTCGTGGGTGCGCGGGCTGCCGCTGTTCCTCATCAAGATCGCGGCGTTCTTCGTCCGCCCGCTCGTCCGGCGCGACCTCCGCGGGCTCCCGCTCGAGGTCCAGCTCCGGCGGCGGCTCGAGCTGCTCGGGCCGACGTACATCAAGCTGGGCCAGGTGCTTGCGCTCCGCGAGGACCTCCTGCCGCGGTTCGTGACCGAGGAGCTGAACAACCTGCTCGACCGGCTCCCGGTCATGCCGTTCCCCGAGTACCTCGACCGCGTGGCGAAGGGGCTCGGGCGGCCGGTCGACGAAATGTTCGCGCACATCGACCCGAAGCCCTTGGGGAGCGCGTCGATCGGCCAGATCCACCCCGCCCGGACGGTCGGCGGCGACGACGTGATTCTGAAGGTGGTCAAGCCGCACATCTACGTGATCCTCAAGCGGGACGCGCGGCTGCTGGGCTTTTTCGGCTCGTTCCTCCAGGTGTTCTTTGCGCGCTACCAGCCCAAGAAGGTGCTCGACGAGTTCGCCGAGTACACGCTCCGCGAGGTCGACCTGCGGCGCGAGGCCGACAACGCCGAGCAGTTCGCGATCAACTTCGCCGACGTCCCGGGCGTCCGCTTCCCGACGATCTACCGCGAGTACTCGTCGCGGCTCGTGCTCACGATGGAGCGGTTCCGCGGGCTCCGCCCGGACTCGCCCGCCGCCCACGCGCTCCCGCTCGCGGCCCGCGAGGAGCTCGTGGACCTGGGCGCGCTGAGCATCATCCGCATGCTCTACCAGGACGGCTTCTTCCACGCCGACCTCCACCCGGGCAACATGTTCTTGCTCGACACCGAGCCCGACCCCGAGACCGGCGAGGTCCACCCCGAGATCGGCTTTATCGACCTCGGCATGGTCGGCTACTTCGACGGCGACCTCCGGCGGACGCTTTTGTACTACTACTTCTCGCTCGTGACCGGCGACGCCGAGAACGCGGCGCGCTACCTCGCCGCCGTGTCCGAGGCGGGCAAAAAGGCGGACCCTCGCGGGTTCCAGCGGGCGGTCGCCGAGCTGTGCCGGCGGTTCTACCGGGCGCAGCGGTACGGCGAGGTCAACGTGGGCCAGCTCATCCTGGAGTCGGTCGGGCTGGCGGGCCAGTACCGGATGTACTTCCCGGTCGAGATGGTGCTGATGACGAAGGCGCTGGTCACGTTCGAGGGCGTGGGCCAGACGCTCCTGCCCGGGTTCGACGTGGCCGAGGTGAGCCGGAAGCACGTCAACAGCCTGTTCCGCAGCCAGTTCAACCCGGTCGCGCTCCTCAAGGAGAGCTTCCGCGGCGCGCCCGAGCTCGTCGACCTCATCGTGAAGAGCCCGACGCTGATGTCCGAGGGCATCCGCTTTGTCGAGACCCGGATGCGGGCGCCGGCCACGTCGCCCTTGGCCGGCCTGCGAACAGCGCTCCTGTCGGGCGCCAGCCTGGTCTCGGGCGTCATCGCCGTGACGGCGGGCGGCCCGTGGTTCCTGTGGGGACCGCTGTTCGCGCTCGCGGCCGCCTTCGCGCTCAAGCGGTCGTAGAGCGGGAAGCGGGAAGCGGGAAGCGGGAAGCGGGAAGCGGGAAGCGGGAAGCGGGAAGCGGGAAGATGGCCGCCCCGCCCCCGCGCGTGGGCGGGGTGGCGAAGGGAAAACGGCCTCGGCGGGCGGGGCGGGGAGCCCTCTCCCCCACCCCGCCCGGCCCTCACGCGGGGCGGGGCGGCGGGTCGTCGAGCCGGTCGAGCGGGCTCTGCACGCGCAGCCCCGTGTGGCCGACGACGTGGAGGTAGACCTGGGTCGTGGCCAGCTTGGCGTGCCCGAGGAGGTGCTGCACGGTGCGGACGTCGACGCCGTCCTCGAGGAGGTGGGTCGCGAACGAGTGCCGGAGGGTGTGGCAGGAGGCCCGCTTCGGGATGCCCGCGGCCCGGACCGCCGTGCGAACCGCCTTCTGGACCGACGACGGCGCCCGGTGGTGGCGGTGGATCCGCCCAGTCCGCGGGTCGGCGGAGAGCCGGGCGGCGGGAAACAGGAACTGCCACTCGGGCCGGCGGCCGGCGCCCCGGTACTTCCGCTCCAGGGCGTGGGGCAGGACGGCCTCCCCGCCCCCGTCGGCGAGGTCGGCCTGGTGGAGCCGGCGCGCGCGGTCGGCCTGGGCCGCGAGCGGGGCCACGAGCGACCGCGGGAGGATCGCGACCCGGTCCTTCGCCCCCTTCCCCTCCCGCACGGTGATCTGGTGACGGTCGAGGTCGAGGTCCTGGAGGCGAAGCCGGAGGGCGCCGGAGAGGCGGAGGCCGGAGCCGTAGAGGAGCGAGGCGACCGTGCGGTCCACCCCGCTCATCCGGCCGAGGACGTCGAGGACCTCCTGCCTCGTGAGCACGACGGGGAGCTTCGGGGGCTTCCGCACGCGGACCAGCCCGCCCATCGTGCCCAGAGGTCGGCCGAGGACGGCGTCGTAGAGGAAGAGGAGCGCGGAGAGCGCGAGCGTCTGGGTGCTGGCGGCGACGTCCCGCTCGACGGCGAGATGGTTGAGGAACGCCTGCACCTCGGGCTCGGCCATCTGGGCGGGGTGGCGGAGGTCGTGGAACCGGGCGTAGCGCTTGATCCAGTAGACGTAGGTCTGCTCCGTGCGGAGGCTCATCTGCCGCGACCGGAGAGCGGCGCGGGTGGCGTCGAGGAGCTCGGACATAGCGGGGCG
>NZ_JAVRHT010000042.1:0-30289 GCF_031846415.1 Rubrivirga litoralis
TACCGCCCCGCCCGCGCGAGCCCGTCCAGGTCGACCGCCCGCGCCGCCGCCTCGGCCGCCGCCGCGTCCGGGCTCTCGGCCTCGACGAGGAACCGGCGGCCGGCGAGTACGCGGACCGTGTGCGGACGGCCCACCCCGCCCGACGCCTGGGCGGGGTGGCCGTCCACGTCGAGCGGGGGCGGGCCGCCGAGCGCCCAGCCGTAGCCCATCATCTCGGCCATATCGGCCGTGCCCAGGTCCGTCACCGAGAGCGACAGGTCGGGGCCGTACGTCGCCGAGGCCCGCGAGATCTCGGCGCCGAGCGCGGCGTCGGCCGTGTCGCGGACCGCCTGCCGCGGCTGCATGCCGACGGACGCCGGGAGCCACGCGCCGAGCGCGGACGCGTCCAAGACCGGCGGTGCCTCGACCCCGACCGCCCCGCCCGCCGCGCTAGAGGAGGGCGCCGCCCCGCCCGGCGCGGCGGGGTCGCCGCAGGCGGCGAGCGCGAGGGCGAGCGTAGCCACGAGGGTGGGGCGGGGCATCCGGCCGCTCATCCGAGGCGCGGGTCGCGCGAGCCGCCGATCGGCGGGGCCGCCACGTCCACGGTCGGGGCCGTCGAGAGGACGGGCCGGGCGGGGCGGGCGGGGTCGGGCTCGGCGGTGAGGATGAGGCGCGGGCCGCGGTCGTACGCCACGTAGTTGTAGGCCCAGTTGAACAGGACCGCCGTTCGGTTGCGGAAGCCGACGAGGTGGACGACGTGGACGAGCAGCCACCCGACCCACGCCAGAAACCCCGTCATGCGGAGGCCGCTGGGCATCTGGAGCACGGCGGCGTTCCGCCCGATCGTCGCCATCTGCCCCAGGTCGTGGTACACGAACGGCTCGTCGGACGCCGCCCCGCTCGCGGCCGCCTCGACGAGCCGCGCCACGTGCTTCCCCTGCTGGATCGCCACCTGCGCCACGCCGGGGTACAAGTTGCCCTCGGCGTCCGACGCGCCCGCCGAGTCGCCGATGACGAACACGTCCGGCCGGCCCGGCACGCGGAGCGTGGCGTCGACGACGACGCGGCCGCCCTTCGTCTGCTCCAGGCCGAGCGCGTCGACGAGCGGGTTGGCCTGCACGCCGGCCGCCCAGATCACCGTGGTGGCGTCGATCCGCCCGCCGTCCTGGAGGTCCACGCCGTCCACGTCGACGCGCTCGACGTGCGTCCCGAACCGGAACTCGGCGCCCTTCTTCTCCAGCGCCTCGACCGTGTACTCGCGGAGCTCGGGGGCGTAGCCCGAGAGCGGGGCGCGGTCGCCGTCGACGAGCACGACGCGCGCCCGGCTCACGTCGAGGTGCGGGAAGTCCTTCGCCAGCACGTGCGTGAGCTCGCGGATGGCCCCGGTCATCTCGACGCCGGTCGGCCCGCCGCCGACGACGACCGTCGTGAGCACGCCGTTGCCGACGAGCGACGGGTCGGCGGAGGCGGCCTCGAACTGGCGGAGCATGTGGCTCCGCAGGGACACGGCGTCGTCGATGTTCTTGAGCGGGAACGCGTGCTCCTCGGCGCCCTCGACGCCGTAGTACGTCGTCGACGCCCCCGGCGCGAGCACGAGCACGTCGTAGTCGACCGCCCCGCCCCCGTCCAGCAGCACCCGCTTCGCCTCGAAGTCGACGTCCACGACGAGGCCCAGGAGGACGTCCGTGTTGGCCTGCCGGCGGACGATGTGGCGGATGGGCTGCGTGATGTCGTCGACGTCGAGCCCGGCCGTCGCCACCTGGTACAGGAGCGGCTGAAACTTGTTGTAGTTGTTCCGGTCGACGACGAGGACCTCGACGGCGGCGTCCCCGAGCGCCTTCACGCACTCGATCCCGCCGTGGCCGGCGCCGACGACGACGACGCGGGGGCGCGTTCCGGGCGGGGCGGGGCGGGGCGGCATGGGTCGGTGGGGCTGCGTGGACTGGGTACGCGCAGGCGCCGGGCGGGTTGGCCCCTTCACGAAAGCCTCCCCCCGCTCCACGAGCCGCGCGGACGGTCCTGACAACGAAAAAAGGGGCGGAGCCCGAAGGCCCCGCCCCGCCCCCGCTGAGCGGGGTGGACGTGGTCGAGCGGCTACGACCCGCTGCTCGACGAGTCCGAGGACGAGCCCGACTTCGACGACTTGCTGCTCGACTTGGACCCGGAAGTCTTGGACGTGCTCCCCGACGAGGAGCCCGAGCCGCTGTCGTCCGAGTCGTCGTCCTCAATCGTCAGCCGGTTGTGGACGTCGTCGACGCCGCGGACGGACTCGGCGAGGTCTTCGGCCCGGCGCTTCTGGTCGCGGCTCTGGACCGTCCCTGAGAGCGTGACGTGCCCGTCCTCGGCCGACACGCTGACGCTGGAGGCGTCGATGCGGCCGTCGTCGGTCAGGCGCTCGTTGACCTGCTCGGTGATCCGCTCGCTCGACCGGGAGTAGTCCTCCGGCCCCATCCCACTCATCGGACCCGGGACGAGGACGTACTCCGTGTAGGTGTAGTACGTGTCGTAGCCCTGGTCCTGCCCGCGGCCGTAGCCCGAGCGGCCGTAGTCGCCGGACTGACCTGACCGGCCGTAGCTCCGGTTCATCATGCCCGAGTCACGGTCGTACATGCCCGACCCATACGAGCCGCCGTCTCGGTCGTAGCCGCGGTTGCCGTAGCCACCGCCACGGCCGCCGTAGTCGCTACGGCCGTAGTCGCCGCTACCGTAGTCGCGGTTTCCGTAAGAGCCGCCGCTGCGGTTGCCGTAGCTGCGGTCGTCGTAGTCGCCGTACATCCGGCCTCCACGGTCGCGGTCGTAGTCGCCGTCGCGGCCGCTACCGTAGCTGCGGTCCGAGTCGTACCGGCGTCCGCCCATGTCGGAGCGGTCGTAGTCAGAGCGGTCGTAGCCTCGGCCGGACGTTTCGTAGTCGCGGCCGCTGCGGCCGCCGGAGTAACTGTCGCCGTAGTCGCGGCTGCCGTAGCGGCCGCCGGAGTAGCCACCGCCGCGGTTGCCGCCGCCGTCGTTGTAGTCCCGGTCGCTGTACGTCCCCTGGCCGTAGCGGCCTCGGGAAGACGTGTAGCGGTCGTTGTTGTCGTTGTCGCAGTCGTACCCGCGGAAGTCGTTGCGATCGTCGTCGCGGTCTGAATAGCGTGCCATGATAGAATGGAGAGGTAAAGAGGGGGCGGGGTGGGTCCCCGCCAGAGAAAGGGCGGGGTGGTCTAGTAGTAGCCGCGGTCGTCGTCGTACGGTCGCCCGTACATCCGGCCGCTGTCGTACCGGGACGAGCGGTCGTAGTCGCTGGAGCCTCGGCCGTAGGAACCGGAGCGGTTGCCGGAGCGGTCGTACGAGTCGCGGTCGGAGTCTCGCGAGTAGGACCGGCCGGAGTCGTCCCGCTCGTACCGGCCGCGGAAGCCGTTGTCGTCGCCGAAATCGCGGACGTAGTTCCGGTTGTAGTCCCGGTCGTAGCGGTCCTGGAGGTAGCGCTCGCGGTCGCGGTCGTCGCCCCGCCCGTACGAATCGCGGTCACGGTCGCCACCCCGCCCGTAGTTGCGGTCGTTGTCCCGCCCGTAGTCGCGGTCGTTGCCCCGCCCGTACGAGTACGAGTCGCGGTCCGAGCGGTAGCGGTTGCGGTCGGAGCGGTCGTCGTCGTAGGAGCGCCGGTACGTCCGGTCGTTGTCCGAGCGGTCGCTGTAGGAGCTGCCGTAGGACCGGCGGTTGCGGTCGCTGTCGCCGTAGAAGCGGTCGCGGTCGGAGCGCATGTCGTCGCGCCGGCGTCGGCGGTCAGCGTCGTCGTCGCCGAACCAGGAGCGGACTTCGTCAGAGGCCCGGTCGCCAAAGCTCCGGTCGTCGTCGTAGCGCCCGCTGTAGGACCGGCGGTTGCGGTCGTCGTCGTAGCGTGCCATACAGCGTGACGCGCTCGGAGTGAGCCGGTAGCTTGCGGCCCCCTCGCCCCACGTCCATCATGGCCGTCTCCGTTGACCTCCGCCGCCGCGCCGTTGCGGCCTACCAGCAGGGCGGTGCCTCCCTCGACGCCGTCGCGGCCCGCTTCGACGTCGGCCGCGCCTCGCTCGTGCGCTGGCTCGCGCTCCAGCGCGACACCGGCGCGCTCACGCCTCGGCCCAACACCGGCGGCACGCCGTTCGCCGTCACCGAGACCGGCAAGGCTCGTCTGCAAGCGTGGCTCGACGAGGACCCGTCGGTGCCCCAGCACGAGTTGGCCGCGCGGCTCGCCGACGCCGGCGAGCCGGCCGTGAGCCAGCAGACCGTCGGGCGCACGCTGGCCCGGATGGCGCTGACGCACAAAAAAAGTCTTTCCGAGCTGTCCAGCGACTCCGCGACGACGTAGCCGCTGAGCGGGCCGAGTTCGCGGCGTGGCAACCGACCGTCGATGGCGCGCGCGTCGTCTGCGTCGACGAGAGCGGCATCGTCGCCGGCGGGCGAGTCTCGTATGGCTACGCGCCTCGGGGCGAGCGCTGTGAGGAGCACGCGCCGTACCGGAAGGGGCGCCGGACGAGCCTGATCGGCTGGATGGGGCTCGGACGCGGTGGCGTGGTCGCGGTCTCAGGCAGCGTCAACGGCGACGTGTTCGAGCGCTTCGTGCGCGACCACCTGTGCCCGAACCTCCGGCCCGGCGACGTCGTGGTCTGGGACAATCACTCGGTCCACAAGCGGCCGGAGCTGCGCGCGCTGATCGAGGCGCGCGGGGCGGAGTTGGTATGGCAGCCGCGCTACTCGCCCGAGTTCAACGCCATCGAGGAGATGTGGTCGAAGGTGAAGCACCTCGTCAAGCGAGCGCGCGCCGACACGCAGGCCGCGCTGAGCGAGGCGCTGGCGGCGGCCGTGGCTGCGCTGACGTGGGACGACTCCGAAGGGTGGCTGCGCCACGCCGGCTACCAGATCAGTCCAGATGCGTAGCGCTGTAATGAGGAATAGAGTTATGAAGGGAAGAGAGGGAGCGCCCAGCCCGGAAGTCGGGCGCAGGTTTCTCACCGCGCTTTGACCTTCTCAGATCCGTCCGAAAGCCCTTTTCTAGCCTGATGAGGCTGAAAGCAGGGCAGGCCCGGCGAGGCCTCGCGGAGTCGTCTCACGAGTGGAACCGGCAACCCCTGAGCGCGATGCGGAACCTTATGACGCACCGCGTCATTTATGCCGCACCGCACCATACGATGCCATGAAGCCCTCCCGCTCGTTCACCCTCGCGGCCTTGACAATCGCCTCCCTCCCCGTCGCCGTGGGCGCCTTGCTGTGGAACGGTGTCCTTCGGAGCCGGTCGCTGTGGCTCAACCTCGACCCGTTCGAGATCGACCTCGAGCTCCACGAGCGCAACGACGATTGACAGACGCGCGCTAGTGGTGCGTCAACCGTCTTCCGATGGGTCCGCTGAGAGCTGTTGCGTGTCTCGTGCTGCGTGCCCTCGGGGACGTAATACGGAACACGCAGCACCATCTCACCTCATCAGATCAACTCTGACGCAGCACTAGGCGCCCTCTCCGCGAACGGCTGAGGAGAGCGAGTGCCTGCAAAGCCATGGGCGATCCGCCACCCCGCCCGCTGCGCCCTTGGGCTTCTACCGGCTCGGAGAGCGTGGCGCCTTACCCAGCTATCCAGACCACCCCGCCCAGCAGGTCGCTGCCTGAGCGGGAAGGTTTGGTTACGCGAGCGACGGAGCGGGGCGGCTCCAGTCGTCATCCACTCGCCCTCGTCGTAGTCGCCGCGCCTCTCGACGCCGCGGCCGCTGTGCCCGCCCTACTCCTCGTCCGCCTTGCGCCCGTCCTGGACGCGGTCGAAGGCGGGGTGGTCGGGGTCGAGGTGGACGTCCGGCTCGGTCGGCTCGGTAAAGAGCCCCATCGCTTGGGGGTCTTCGTCCTCGGACACGTTGGGGCCGTCGGGGCGCTGATCGGGCTTGTCGCTCATGGGTCGGGGCGGGGTGGCGCCGGGTCGTACGCCCCTCCCCTCGCGGCGTTCGCCGCCCCGCCCGAGCGCCGGGCGGGGCGGACAGGCTAGGCCTCTTGGCAGGAGGCGCCTTCAGGGGCGAACCGCGCCCACGCCTCGCCCACCACCTCGACAACGCGGTCGATGTCGGCGCGCGTGTGCGAGGCCATGACGCTAAACCGGAGCCGCTGACGGTGGA
Source organism: Rubrivirga litoralis (assembly GCF_031846415.1). NCBI lineage: Bacteria > Pseudomonadati > Rhodothermota > Rhodothermia > Rhodothermales > Rubricoccaceae > Rubrivirga > Rubrivirga litoralis. The sequence goes on from NZ_JAVRHT010000042.1 coordinate 6,092, forward strand.
CGGCTACGGCCGGGTACTCGACGGCGTTCGCGAACACGCCCTGGTCGTGGATAAACCGGGCGGCCTGGCGGAGCGCCATCCCCTCGGGCACCGGGAGCGGCACGATCGCGGTCTCGGGGTCGACGTCGAAGCCCAGGCTCCGGAGTCCGGCGGCGAAGTACGCCACGTTGTCGTGGAGCCGGGCCACGAGGTCGTCGCCGCGCTCCAGGAGGTCGAGCCCGGCCAGGACGGCCGCGACCGTCGACGGCGGGAGCGCTGACGAGAACACGTTGGCCCGCGAAAAGTGGCGGAGGTAGTCGGCGATGTCTCGGCTCGTGCAGACCACCCCGCCCGTGACCCCGAACACCTTGCTGAACGTGCCCATGAGCACGTCGCAGTCGTCGGCCACGCCGAAGTGGTCGGCCGCGCCGCGCCCCTGCCGGCCCACGACGCCGACGCCGTGGGCGTCGTCGACGACCACGACGGCGTTGTGGCGCTTCGCGAGCGGGACGATCTCATCGAGCGGGGCGATGTCGCCGTCCATCGAGTACACGCCCTCGACGCACACGAAGGCGTCGCCGTCGCCGTGCGCGTCGAGGTGGCGGCCGAGGTCGGCCACGTCGTTGTGGCGGAACTTGACCGACGCCCCGCCCGCCAGCCCCAGCCCGTCCAGCGTCGAGGCGTGGCTCCGGTCGTCGTAGTAGACCACGTCGCGCTTGCCGACGAGCGCCGACAGCAGGCCGACGTTGGCGCCGTACCCGCTCTGGTAAATCACGGCCTCCTCGGTCCCCTTAAAGGCCGCGAGCCGCTCCTCGAGCTCGCGGTGGAGCCCCGAGTACCCGCTGAGGATCGGCGGCCCACCCACGCCGGCCCCCCACTCGCGGATCGCCGCGGTCATCTTCTCCTCCACGTAGGGGTGGTTCGTGAGCCCGAGGTAGCTGTTGGACCCGAACATGAGCATCTCCTTCTCCTCGCCCGTCCGCGTGTCGAGGACGTTGACGGTGCGGTCGACGGCCGACGTCACGACGCGGTGGTACAGCGACTCGCCGCGCCCCTGGACGCGGCGGATCCACTGGGAGTAGGCCCGCGTCCGGTCGCGGACGCCGAGGCGGCGGCTCTGGAGCAAGATGGCCCGGAGGTCCATGTCGTCGGGAAACTCGGCGTTGGAGGGGGAGTGGGGAATGCTCATAGGAGTGGTGGGGAGCAACGGGGAGGGTGGGCTTCGGCAAGTCCTATGCCCTAGCGGAGACTAGGGGAATCGAGCAACTGGTGACGCCCAACCAGCTTCTTTTCTTCCTCTTGTAGGATCAAACCGTACCCTCCCCATACTCTGCTGCCCCCATCGGCGTCCCTCTCTCTTCCTCCGACCCTCCCTCCTTGTCCGAAATCGCTCGCCTGGCCGCTATGTCCCAGACCTCGCCGCTCCCCGACGTCCGTCTCCGCGTCCTCCAGGTCGCCGACGGCGATGAGGTCTACGCCGACGCCCTCCGCACGATGATGTGGGACGCCTACGCCGAGGCCGGCCGGCCGCTCGGCGCGAGCGAGGACGCCATGTGGCTGTGGTGGTCCTACGGCCAAGCCACGACGGTCCAGTAGCCGCATCGTGGGAGCGGGCGCGCGGGCGGGGCGGTCAGGTGTACTCCGTCCCCCCCTTCCGCGTGAGGTAGTCGTCGCTGACGGACTTGAGCTGGACGCGGCCGACGTGGGGGTCGTCGCGCTCCGTCGTCGGGCGCACGACGACGCCCTCGCGGAGGTGCGCGCCCGCCCCGCTCACGGCCTCCGCCCCGCCCGTGAAGCGGGCCAGCGCGGCGTCCGAGTACGGCCCGCGGTAGAGGGCGGGCACCCGGTCGAGCCCCATCGCCGCGCACGCGCGGTCGAGCGCCGCGTCGTCGAGGTAGGCGCCGTGTCCGCGCCGGCCGACGTAGACGTCGAACACGCGGAACCCGAGCCGCCCCGCCCCGGCGTCCGCGCCGTAGTGGAGGTCCTGGACGCCGGCCCCGAACACCTCGCCGACGACGAACACGGGCTCGTCGAGCGCGCCCGCGTCGTCCCCGAACGCGCGGAGGACGGCGTCGGCGACGCCGTAGTCGGTGGCCGTGCGCGTGTAGAGGGTGGCGTCGCCCTCGCTGGTGTCGAATGCGAGGCCCTTGGCGCCGAGCCCCTTCGAGAACACGACGACGCGGCCGTGGGCGGGGTGGGCGAGCGCCTCCGGCAGCACGCCGACGCCGAGGAGCGTGCCGTGAACCTTCTCGGTCATCACCACCTCCTCGCCGTCGACGAGGACGTCCGGCCACCGCTTCACGTTCTCGACGTCGTAGGCCAGCGTCCGCTCCTGGCCCGCCGCCCACACGGCGCCGGCCATCGACGCCGGCACGTACTTCTCGACGCCGAGGAACGCCGCGTAGTCCTCGCCCTCTCGGACCTCTACCGCCCCGCCCGCCCCATTCGTGAGCGTGCCATCCGCCCCCAGCGGCACGACGAGCCCTTGCGAGAGCACGCCGCGCAGCCGGATCGCCTTGACCCGGTTCTTCTGGCTGCCCGCGAGGCGCCCCACGAGTCCCAGCCGCTCTTGCAGGTACTCGGGGACGATGGACCCCTCGGGCACGTAGACTGCGAGGTCGCCCGTCCGGTACCGCCCCTTTACTACGACGGCGCGGTAGCCGCCGACGGCGGCCAGTTCGAGGGCGTCGGCGTTGCCGTGCGGCTCGACCGTCAGGCGGACGGCCGGGCATTCGGTGCGAACAGGCTCTTCCATCGGATCGGGCGGGGCGGCGGCGAGCGGGCCGTGAAGGTCGCCCGTTCCTCGACCGCCCCGCCCTCGCCACCGCGCGAACAGACAGGGCGGGGTGGCGAGCGGTCTGCGTCGCGCGGTGACGGGCCGTTGCCGACCGCCCTGCCTCGGCGCGCGGGCGGGGCGGCTACCGCGATAGGTCCCGCACCGTCCAGGCGCGGACCCAAAGGGCGGACCCAAAGGGCGGACCCAAAGGGCGGGGTGGCGTCAGCGGCTGAGGTACAGGTTCCGCATCTCGAACGGCTTCGAAATGTGGGCGTCCGTGATGTCGTCCACGAAGGCGATGGCCTCGCCGGTCGACTTCATCTCCGGCCCGAGCTCCTTGGCCACCTCGGGGAACTTGTCCCACGAGAACACCGGCTCCTTGACAGCGAAGCCTGTGAGCTGGCTCTCCAGCGCCCCGCTCTCGCGGAACTCCTTGAGCTTAGCGCCCAGCATGAGCTTGGCCCCGATGGCCGCGATGGGCACGCCCGTCGCCTTGGCCACGAACGGGACCGTGCGGCTGGCGCGCGGGTTGGCCTCGATGACGTAGACGTGGTCCACCCCGCCCTCCGTCTGCACAGCGAGTTGCGTGTTCATCAGGCCGACCACGCCCAGCCGCTTCGCGATCCGCGTGACTGTCTCGCGGATCACGTCCTGCGTCTCGTCGGAGAGCGAGTACGGCGGGATGACCGCCGTCGAGTCGCCCGAGTGGACGCCGGCCGGCTCGATGTGCTGCATGATCCCGGCGATCCACACCTCGTCGCCGTCGGCGAGGCAGTCGACGTCGACTTCGATGGCGTTCTCGAGGAAGCGGTCGAGGAGCACCTCGTTGCCGGGGAACATCTCGAGCACGCGGGCCACGTACTCGGCCACCTCGTCCTTGTTGATCGCGATCCGCATGCCCTGCCCGCCCAGCACGTAGCTCGGGCGGACGAGCGTGGGGTAGCCGATCTGCTCCGACACCTCGACGGCCTCCTCGACCGTCCGCGCGATGCCGTAGGGCGGGAACGGGATGTCGAGCTCCTCCAGCACCGCCGAGAACTTCCCGCGGTCCTCGGCCAGGTCCATCTTCTCGAACGGCGTCCCGAACAAGGGGATGCCGGCCTCCAGCAGGTTCTCGGCCAGCTTCAGCGCCGTCTGCCCGCCGAGCTGGACCATGACGCCCGCCGGCTGCTCCAGGTCGATCACGTCCTTGACGCGCTCCCAGAAGACGGGCTCGAAGTACAGCTTGTCCGCCACGTCGAAGTCGGTCGAGACCGTCTCCGGGTTGCAGTTGATCATGATGGCCTCATAACCCATCTCGCGCGCCGCGAGCACGCCGTGGACGCACGAGTAGTCGAACTCGATGCCCTGCCCGATCCGGTTCGGGCCGGAGCCCAGGATGAGCACCTTCTCGCGGTCCGACCGCACGGATTCGGTCTCGCCCTGGTCGTACGTCGAGTAGAAGTACGGCGTCTGCGCCTCGAACTCGCCGGCGCACGTGTCGACCACGCGGTACGTCGGCCGCAGGTCGAGCGCCTCGCGCCGCGCCCGCACCTCGGCCTCGGTCGTCTCGGTGAGGTACGCGATCTGGACGTCGGCGAACCCGTTCTGCTTGAGCTCCAGGAGGGCGGGGCGGTCGATGCTCTCCAGGGCACGGCCCTCGATGCTCCGCTCCAGCGTCACGAGGTCGCGGATCTGGTGGAGGAACCACGGGTCGACGCGCGTCACGTCGTGGACCTCGGCGACGGACGCCCCCAGCCGGAAAGCGTGGCGGACGTGGAGGAGCCGGTCCCAATACGACTTCGCAAGCCGGTCGCGGACGACCTGGCGGTCGGCGTCGTCGCGGTCGGCGCCCAGCCCGGCGAACCCTTGCTCGAGGCTCTGGAACGCCTTCTGGAGCGATTCGGTGAACGTGCGGCCGATGGCCATCGCTTCGCCGACCGCCTTCATCTGGGTCGTGAGCTCCTCGTCGACGCCCTCGAACTTGTCGAAATTCCAGCGCGGCACCTTCGTCACCACATAGTCGAGGGCGGGCTCGAAGCACGCGCTCGTCCCGGTGATCTCGTTGGGGAGCTCGTCGAGCGTGTAGCCGACGGCGAGCCGCGCGGCCACCTTGGCGATCGGGTAGCCCGTCGCCTTGGACGCCAGCGCCGACGAGCGCGACACGCGGGGGTTGATCTCGATCACGATCATCCGCCCCGTCTCGGGGTCGACGGCGAACTGGATGTTGCAGCCGCCGGCGAACGTCCCGATCGAGCGCATGGCGCGGATGGCCGCGTCGCGCATGGCCTGGTACTGCGGGTCGGTCAGCGTCTGCTGCGGGGCGACGGTCACCGAGTCGCCGGTGTGGACGCCCATCGGGTCCACGTTTTCAATGGAGCACACGATGACGACGTTGTCGTTCCGGTCGCGCAGCAGCTCCAGCTCGTACTCTTTCCACCCGACCAGGCACTCCTCGATGAGGACCTCGTGGACGGGCGAGAGCTCCAGCCCGCGCGTGACCTTGGCGTCGAACTGGTCGGCCGTCCACACGATGCCGCCCCCCGCCCCGCCCATCGTGAACGACGGGCGGATGACGACGGGCTGGAAGCCGAGCGCGGCGCCGGCCAGCTCCTGGGCGATCTCCTTGGCTTCGAGCAGCGACTTGGCTACGCGGCTGCGGGCCTGGTCGATCCCGACGGTCTCCATGAGGTCGCGGAACGCCTGCCGGTCCTCGGTGATGTGGATGGCGTCGATGTCGACGCCGATCACGTCGATCCCCTCGCGCTCCCAGTAGCCCTGCTGGTGGAGCGTGTCGGCGAGGTTGAGGGCCGTCTGGCCGCCCATCGTCGGGAGCACGGCGTCGGGCCGCTCCTTGGTCACGATCTCCTTGATGGACGCCGGCGTGAGCTCCTGGAGGTAGACCGCGTCCGCCATCATGGGGTCGGTCATGATGGTCGCCGGGTTCGAGTTGACCAGGACCACGCGGTAGCCCTCGGCGCGGAGCGCCTTGGCGGCCTGCGTGCCGGAGTAGTCGAACTCGCACGCCTGCCCGATCACGATGGGGCCGGAGCCGATGAGGAGGATCGAGGAGATGTCGGTGCGTTTGGGCATACGGCGGTACGGGGTACCAGGTACGGGGTACGGGCGGGGTGGCGGTGTACCTGGTACCGTGTACCAAGTACCGGCCGGCGCTAGCCGGCGGAGAAGCCGCCGACGGTCTTGGTCTCCTCGCGCTCGATGACGACGAGGGCGGCGAACTGGGGCGCGCCGTCGGCGCCGCCCGCCCCGCCCATCGCCGACGTGGACAGGAGGCGCCAGTCGTCGTTGAGGTGGTCGGTGAGCGCGGCGACGGTCTCGCTCTCCTCGCCGGGCGCGTAGTGGACGACGAGGGCTTTTCTCTCTTTGGCCATGTCTCTGAGGGCGGGGTGGGGGTTCAGTGCGTCGGTACGATCAGTAGGCTGGAGCGGGGCGGCGTCGGAACCTCAGCGCGCTCCTGGCTCACGGATCCCTAGGGATCGGCTGACTCTCCGGCGTCGGGGTCGCGGCCGGCGAGGATGGCGCGGAGAGCCGCCACGTCGGTCTGGTCCTTCGGGCGGAGCGAGTCGCCTTTGAGGCGGATCAGCCCCTCGGCGCCGAGAAAGCGGACGGCCGCCCCGCCCACGTCGAGCGGGGCGGAGAACGGGAGGAGGTCGGCGTAGGTGTGGCCGGACATGACAGTGAACAGGTCGATGTCGAAGTCTTCAGCGACGCGGACGGCGCCTTCTTCGAGGGGGAAGTCGCTCACGTCGAGCTCGGCCGCCGCCCCGCTCCCGAACGTGGCGAGCGTGTCGATAAGACGGCGGAGGTTGGCCGCCCCGCCCTCGACGAGCAGGTCCACGTCGTCCGTGACGCGGACGTAGCCGGCACGGGCGACGGCCAACCCGCCCACGACGAGGAACCGGACTTCAGCACGGGCGAGGGCGGCCAACGCGCTTTCGAACGTGAGCATCGGGGTTCGGGGTGGCGAGGCCGAGCGCGCGGACGTCCTGCCGGAGCCGCCACACGACGGCGAGCGGGTCCTGGGCGGGGCGGCGCCCGACCGTCTTGCGGATGCGGCCGCGCGGGTCGGGCGGGGCGGCGCCGTCGCCGGACGGGGCGGGGCGGCTATCCGGCATCGGCGGGCGCTTCAGTCGGCGCGGCGGACGGTACGGGCACGGCCGGCTCGTCGAGCGGCTTCCCGTCCATGAGCCGCACGAACTGCTCGAACAGGTAGCGGCTGTCGTGCGGCCCGGGGCACGCCTCGGGGTGGTACTGGACCGAGAAGCCGGGGAAGCGGAGAAAGCGCAGCCCCTCGACCGTGTCGTCGTTGAGGTTCCGGTGGTCGACCTCGGCCACGCCGTCCAGGCCCGCGTCGCGGACGGCGAACCCGTGGTTCTGCGTCGAGATCTCGACGCGGCCCGTCTCCAGGTTGAGGACCGGGTGGTTGGCGCCGCGGTGGCCCACCTTCATCTTGAACACCTCCAGCCCTTCGGCGAGGGCCAGGAGCTGGTGGCCGAGGCAGATCCCGAAGACCGGCGTGCCCGTCGCGATCACGCCGCGGGCCGTCTCGACGGCCTCGGGCATGGCGCGGGGGTCGCCCGGCCCGTTCGAGAGGAACACGCCGTCGGGCTCCCACGCCATCACGTCGGCGAGCGGCGTGCCGGCCGGGAACACGCGGACGTCGCAGCCCAGCCCGGCGAACGACCGCAGGATGTGGCGCTTGACGCCGTAGTCGTAGACGGCCACGCGGCGCGGCCGCCCCGCCCCGCCCCGCCCGTTCGACGCCGCGCCGGCGTGCGGCTGGCCGGCGTGCGGTCCGCTCTCGGCGGGCACGTCGTAGGGCGCGTCGGTCGAGACGCCGCTGGCCAGCTCCAGCCCCTCCATGCTCGGGGCCGCCTTGGCCTTGGCGACGAGCGAGTCGTCGTCGAGGTCGACCGACGAGACGACCGCGTTCATCACGCCGCGCTCGCGGATGTGGCGGACGAGCCGCCGCGTGTCGACGCCCGAGATCCCGACGAGCCCGTGGCGCGCCATGTAGGCGTCGAGCGTCTCCTCCATCCGGCTGTTCGACGGGTGGCGCGAGAACTCCCGCACGACGAGGCCCGCCACGTGCGGGCGGTCGGCCTCGGTCGCCGCCTCGAAGGCGCCGTAGTTGCCGATGTGCGGGTAGGTCATCATCATGAGCTGGCCGGCGTAGCTCGGGTCGGTCAGGATCTCCTGGTACCCGCTCATCGACGTGTTGAAGCACAGCTCGCCGGTCGTCTCGCCCGGCGCGCCGACGGCGGTGCCGGTGACGACGGTGCCGTCTTCGAGGGCCAGCTTGGCCGGGGCGGGCGGCGCGCCAGCGGGGCGGTCGGGGGTCTCAGGCATGGGCAGGCGGTAAAGGCGGGGGGCGGTCGGTAGAACGGGGAGACACAAAAAAAGCCTCCCGGAAACGAGAGGCTCAGCGGCCGGCGGGCCGGGGCGGCAGGTCCGCGAGGGCGGAGAGCGGGTGCGTCCAGGGGGAGGGCATGGGGCCAGCGTCTCGGGCAAAGCTACGGGCAACACACACCGTGCCACCCCGCCCTGCCCGGATTCACGCCGCGTTCCGGGAGGGACGGGCAGCGGGCAGCGGGCAGCGGGCAGCGGGCAGCGGGCAGCGGGCAGCGGGCAGCGGGCAGCGGGCAGCGGGCAGAAGATGCGCCACCCCGCTTGCCACGTGTGAGGGCGGGGCGGCCGCCGTAGCGGCATTGCATCCAACGCCGTCGGGCGGCGGGGACCGTAGGGGCGACCGGCGGTCTCCTGTGGGCGGGGTGGGCACGGCGGATTCGTAGGGCCACCGCGCGCAGTGTCCGCATTGGAGGTCGGCACGCTGCCCGCAGAACGCGACGGCGGGGCGGCGCGGGCGGGGCGGCGCCGTCCAGAACCGCCCCGCCCGCTTCGGACACGACGAGTCGTGTCCCTACGAGCGCCGGTTGTCGGGCGGGGTGGCATCGGGCGGGGTGACGCCTGGTCGTGCGGCGCTGCTCGCGTCGTCCACCACCCCTAGCCCCTCTTGGCTGCGCCGACGCTGCGCGGTGACCAGGAGGGGGACTGCCGCCGCCCTGGTCCACCCCCGGCGCCTGTCTCCGCCCACCCCGCCCTCGTCTGCCGCATGGGCGGGGCGGGGCGGAACAAAACGGGCGCCACCCCGCCCGCGCGCTCCCAGTCCCCAGTCCCCAGTCCCCAGTCCCCAGTCCCCAGTCCCCAGTCCCCAGTCCCCAGTCCCCAGCCCCGCGAGCCGCCGGCGAGCCTAGAACGCCAGCTGCATCGTGCGGGGCGGGTTGAAGTACGACGTGCCCCCGCGCACCGACGCCATCTGGCGGACGAGCTCCTCGAACGTGGCCGGCTCGCCGACGAAGTCGATCCGGCTGGCGTCGACGATGAGGAGCGGGCTCCTCGTGTAGTGGAAAAAGTAGCGGTCGTAGGCCTCGGACAGCTCGGCGAGGTAGTCGCGGTCCATGTCGGCCTCGTAGGCCCGCCCCCGGAGCGCCACGTTGTGGAGGAGCCGGTCGACCGACGAGCGGAGGTAGACGACGAGGTCGGGGACCGGCGCGGCCGTCTCCATGAGCCCGTAGAGCGACTCGTAGAGCCGGAGCTCGTCGCCGGAGAGCGTGACGTGGGCGAAGATCCGGTCCTTGTCGAACGTGTAGTCCGCGACGACGTGCGGGGCGAACAGGTCGCGGGCGCCGAGCGCCTTCTGCTGGCGGAACCGGCTGGCCAGGAACGCGAGCTGCGTCTGGAACGCCCAGCGGTCGCGGTCCTGGTAGAACGTGCCGAGGAACGGGTTGTCCTCGAACTCCTCCAGGACGAGGCGCCCGCCGGCCCGGTCGGCCAGCATCCGCGCGAGCGTCGTCTTGCCGGCGCCGATGACGCCCTCGACGGCGACGTAGCCGAGGTGGGAGGGGAGCGCGGGCGGGCGGGGGCTCATTTAACGTGGGGGGCGGGGTGGCCGAAAGGTCGGGACAGACTCGCCCGAGCGCCTCCCCCCACCGCGACACATGACTGCCGCTCCACCCCGCCCGACCGTCCCACCCGGCTGGCACGACACGGCGGCCGCCGTCCCCCGACGAGACCAGACGGTCCGCGTCCTGACCCGGTACGGGGCCGACCACCAGGCCCAGTTTGTCGTGGCCTTCACGGCGGACTGGCCCCAGGGCGTGTGGTGGTCGATCCAGAACGGCCGCGTCACGATCCCCTTTGCCGACATCGTCGCGTGGTCGCCGGACCCCGAAGCCCGGCCGCCCCGCCCGGCCCCGGCCAGCGAGCCGGACGGGCCGCGCCCAGCCCTCGTCGGCGAGGTGCTCGCGGAGGTCGGGAAAGTGGGCGGGCTCATCCGGCTCATCCCCGAGGCCTCGGCCGACTGGACGCCGCACCCGGGCGTCGCCTCGCCCCGGACGCTCGCGTGGCGGCTGGCCCAGGTCGTCGCGCGGCTCGAGCTCGTCTTCGCGCTCGACGCCGTCGAGCTCGGCCTGGAGCCCGCCGCGCCCGAGGCCGGCCCGCTCCGGGAGGCGGACGCGACCTACGGCGCGAACGCCCGGGCCGCCGCCGAGGCCGCCGCTCGCGCGACGGCCGCCTCGCTCCGCGCCCCGTGGCAGCTGGAGCGGGGCGGGGTGGCCGTCGCCACGATGCCGCGCGGGAACGCCGTCCGCGCCTTCGGGATGGCCCCGCTCGTCTACCACCGCGGCGAGCTGGGCGTGCTCCTGACCGCGCTCGGCGTCCATGTGCCGCACCCGTACCCGCTCTGGTCGTTCGGAGGGCCGGGGGGCGAGGCCGCGCCCCTCGACTGAGGCGGCCGGCCCCGCCCAGGCGCCCTCTATCCGAGCACGAGCGCCGTGCGGTCGACGCGCGAGCGGTCCGGCGTCGCCGCCAGGAGCTCGGCGACGGTCGCGCCCAGGCCGGGCACCGCGAGGTCGGGGGCGAGGTCGGCGAGGGGGCGGAGCACGAACCGGCGCGCGGCGAGCCGCGGGTGCGGGACCACGAGCGGGGCGGCCGCCTCTCCCTTCCCCGCCCCGCCCGGGATCACGAGGGCGCCGTAGAGGAGGACGTCGACGTCGAGCGGGCGGGGCGACCAGGGCGCGGCGTCGGGGTCCCGCCCCGCCCGGCGCTCGGCGGCCTGGGCAACCTCGCGGAGGAACGCCTCGGGGCGCAGCCGCGAGCGGACGCGGACGGCGGCGTTGAGGTGGTCGCGCTGCGGCGGGGCGCCCGGGAGCACGTGGGCCTCGGTCTCGTAGACCGGGCTCGCCGCCTCGACGGCCGTCTCGGCGTGCCCGTCCAGGACCGCGACAGCCGCGCGGAGCGCCGCCAGCCGGTCGCCCACGTTCGAGCCCAGGCCCACATAGACGTCGACCGGCCGGTCCAGCAGGCGGTCCGCGCTCACCGCCCCGCCCGCGCCGACCCACCCTGCGCCGCGCCGCCCGGTGCCGCGCCGGCCGAGCCCGGCGCGCGGCCCTCGCGCCGGACCGTGACCTCGGCCCGGTCGCACGGCCCGCCGACGGGCGGGTTCGGCTTGCGGACCGTCGCCTCGACGGCGGCGAGGGCGGGATACGCCGCGACGACGGCCTCGGCGATCTGCCACGCGACGCGCTCGATGAGGTAGGCCGGCCGGCCCGTCACCACGTCGCGGACGAGGGCGTAGACCCGCTCGTAGTCGACCGTCTTCGAGAGGTCGTCGGTCTCAGCCGCCGGCCCCACGTCGAGCGTCATCGCAACGTCGACCTCGTAGCGCCCGCCGATCCGGTGCTCCTCCTCCATGACCCCGTGGTGCGCGTAGAACACGGCGTTGACAAGGCGGACGGTGGAGAGCGACATCGGGGCGGGGCGGGGTGAGGCCGCTAAGATCGCGCGCCGCGCGGACGGGCGGGGCGGCACGGCGCTTGCCCGACTCCGCCCCGGCACGCCTCCCGCCCAGACCGCCCGCCCGCCGGCCTCGGCGGTTACCGATCTACCCCCCGGCGGGTCCTTATCTCCCCCTGACCCGGGCGCCCCCGCCCCGCGCTCCCGCGACCGATGCCTGAGCTCACCCTCCCCCTTGCCGCGAGCCTGTTCGTCACGGTGGCCGCCGCGGCGGTGGTCCTCGCCGCCGCCGTCGTCGGGGCCGCCCTGGCCGTCGCCCGCGGCCGCCGGTGGGACCGCCCCGCCCCGGCCGGCGACGCACTCGTCGGCGAGCTCCGCGCGATCGGGGCGCAGATGGAGCAGTCGCTCGTCGAGCAGCGCCACCAGGGCGAGACGCAGCGGCAACTGCTGGCCCAGAAGCTCGAGGGCGTCCGCGAGACGATGGACGAGCAGTCCCACGCGGTCGGCGGCCTCCGCAACGAGTTCCGCCACGAGGTCCGCCGGCGCGACGCGGAGATGGAGCAGATCCGCCACCAGATCGAGACGATACGGATGGGCGCGGCGCCCGCCCGGGCCGCCCTCCCCCCGCACGAGCCGGCCAGCGCCGGGACGTCGGGCGACGGCGCCGCCCCGCCCGCTGCCGCCCTGCCCGAGGCCGCCGCCCTCCCGGACGACCCGCCCCCGATCGACCGCCTCGACCTCTCGCAGCTCGTGCCCCCGGCCGCCCCCGAATCCGCCCCGCCCGACGCGGCAGGAGACGGGCTCCCCGACCCGTCCGACCTCGACATCTTCACGCCCATGTCCTTCGCCGCCCCGCGACCCGACGGCGACGCGGCGTGGATCGCGCGGGCCGACCGCGCGGGCGGGGCGGACGTCGACGGGCCGCGCCCCGAGGGGGCCGAGGACCTGACGGTCATCGGGTCGGTCGACGCGCGCACGCAGGCCGCCCTCTACAAGGCGGGGATCCTCACGCTGGACGACGTGGCGCGGATCGGACCGGGCGCGGCGCAGCGGCTGAGCGAGGCGGCCAGCGTCTCCGAGGACATGATCCTGAACCAGTGGGTGTTCGAGGCCCAGGCCGTCCTGTTCGACCGCTTTAGCCCGACGACCCGAGCGTAGCGGACGGGGCGGGGCGTGTCGCGCGCCTCGTGCTCCGGCTAGCGCAGCGCCAAACCCGACGTGACGAGTCGGCGGGTGGTGGCATAGCGTGTTGCGCCGGCCTCGGACACGCAACACGAACCGCGCGGCGGCCGTCGCGGGCGGGGCGGCCACCCTGGGTCCCCCCTCCCTGCCTCCCCCCGCTGGGGGGAGGAGACTTGACGTTGCCTACCAAACCGTCTCTAAAAGACGAGGGCGGGGACCGACGCCAGGCGCTGGAACGCTTCGAGGCGCCCGTCGAGGTCGTCGGACGTGGTCTCGAGCAGCCGGTCCGGCCCGAACGACTCGACGACGAACGAGGCGAGCGCCGAGCCCACGACGACCGCCTGCCGCATGGCCTCGGACGAGCGCGCCCCGCTCCGCGCGAGGTGGCCCGCGAACCCGCCGAGGAACGTGTCGCCGGCCCCGGTCGGGTCGGCCACGGTCTCCAGGAGGTAGGCCGGGGCGGCGAACACGTCGTCGTCGCAGAACAGGAGCGCCCCGTGCTCGCCCTTCTTGATGACGACCGTCCGCGGCCCCATCGCGCGGATGTCGCGGGCCGCCTTGACCAGGCTCGGGGTGTCGGCGAGCTGCCGGGCCTCCTCCTCGTTGACGAGCAGCACGTCGACGCGCGCGATCGTCTCGGCGAGGGCCTCGGGCGCGCTCTCGATCCAGAAGTTCATGGTGTCGGCCACGACGAGCGGGGCGGCCGCCGCGGTCTGGTCGATGACGGCGCCCTGGATGACCGGGTCGAGGTTGCCCAGGCACACGATCTCGGGCGCCCGGAGCGAGGCCGGCAGGTCGGGCTCGAACGTGGCGAGCACGTTGAGGTCGGTCGTGAGCGTGTCGCGCGACGACAGGTCGTGGCCGTAGCGCCCCTCCCAGAAAAACGTCTTGCCAGCCTCGTCGCGGACGAGCCCGTCGAGCCCGACGCCGCGGTCGCGGAGGGCATCGACGTGGGCCTCGGCGAAGTCGCCGCCGACGACCGCGTTGAGCTCGACGTCGGCCCCGAGCACGCGGGCGGCGAGCGAGGCGTAGGTGGCGGACCCGCCGAGCACGCGGTCGGCGCGGCCGAACGGGGTCTCGACGGTGTCGTAGGCGACGGTCCCGACGACGAGGATGCTCATGGGACGGGCGGGATGGGGAAGCGGGAGGGGCAGGCGCCAAACTACGCGGGCGCCCCGACCGCCCCGCCCTCGGCCGGCGAACATCGCGTGCAGGGCGGGGTGGCGCCGGGCGGGGTGGTCCCCACGACAGCGGGGGCGCCCCGGACCTGGAGCGCCCCCGCGGGACCGGACGGGCCGAAGCCCTCGAACCGGCTAGTGGCGGGCCTTGCTGACCCAGTCGTCGACCTTGGCCGCGACGACGCCCGAGAGCGCCACCTTGACGGCGTCCGAGACGTGGTCGACAAAGTCCTTGCTCCGCTCGTAGCCGTCCTCGAGCGTGTCGCCGGCCTCGTCGGCCGAGTGGCGGAGCAGCTTGGCCGCGCGCTGGAGGCTGTCCTCGAGCGAGTCGCCGACGTCCTCAATGTAGTCCTCGGGGTCCTTGCGGAAGGAGGCGATCTCCTTTTTGGCCGACTTCCGGTACTTCTTGGCCTTTTTCTCGGCGTCCTTCTTAAAGGCCTCGGCCTCCTTCTTGTACTGCTTCCGGCGCTTGGCGGCCTCCTTCTTGTACACCTTGGCCTTTTTCTCGACGCGGTCGGCGAGCGTGGGCTCGGGGTCGGGGAGCAGGGCCGTCACGACGCGGCCGGCGAGCAGGCCGATCCCGGTCGCCGCGAGGATCGCGAGCCCGGGGTGCTCCTCGACCCACGACTTCGTCTTCGTCACCCAGTCCTGGTCGGCGTAGTCGTCCGGCATCTCGTAGTCGGCCGGGAGCGGGGGGCGGGTCGGGCTCGACGCCGTGGCCGCCTCCTGCGCGACGGGCTCGATGGTGGCGTCGGGGAGGGCCGGGGCATCGCCCGTGGTGCCGCCCGTAGCGCTACCGCCCGTAGCGGTGTCGCTCTTGGCAGCGTTGCCCTTGGCGGCGTTGCCCGGGGTCCCGGCGGGCGGGGTGTTCTTGGTGGAGTCGTCGGCCATGAGTCTGATGGAGTCTGGGGAGAAGGGGCGCGCGGGGCGCTCTGGGGAAGAGAGGGAAAGAGCGTAGGTACGACGCCCCGCCCCCCCTTTGTTTCTAGCCCGCCCGCGCCTCGGGCGGAGAGGGCGTCAAGAGCGGCCGCCCCGCCCCGGCCTCCGCGCACGCACGATTCGTTCGGGGGCGGGGTGGCGCAGGGACGGTGGGGCCGGCGGTCGCGTAGATTGCGCCCCTTCGCCGGACGTCGTCCCCCCATGCCCCTCCGGTCTCTGCGCGCGCCGCGTCGGCCCGCGCCCCCGTCCCGTCCCCGGTGGTTCGCCACCCGGTGGCTCGCCGCCGCGCTCGCGTGCGGCGCCGTCGCCACCCCGCCCGCCTACGCCCAGACGGCGGGGCGGCTCGTCGCGCCCGACCCGGCGCGGGCGGCCGAGGCGTTCGACGAGGCCCGCGCCCTGTTCGACGGCGCGCTCTACGAGTCGTCCGCGCGGGCGTTCGAGGCCTTCCGCGAGCGGTACCCCGAGAGCCCTCGCGCTGCCGAGGCGTTGTACCTCCAAGCCGAGTCCGCGCTGGCGTCGCGCGACGGCCGCGGCGCGGCCGACCTGTTCGCCCGGTTCGAGACCGACTACCCCGCCAGCCCGTTCGCCGCCGACGCGCGGCTGGCGCTGGGCCGCTACTACTACGCGTCGGGCGCGTACGACCAGGCCGAGGACGCGCTCCAGGCCGCGCTCGCCCGCCCCGCCCCGCCCGCGCTGGAGGCCGAGGCCGCGTATCTCCTGGGCCAGACGGCGATCCGCCAGGGGCGCCCGGCCGCCGCCGAGGCCGCCTTCGCGCAGGCCGCCGCGCTCGACACGCCGACGGCGCCGGCCGCGCTCTACGCGCTGGGCACGACGCGCGTCGAGGCCGGCGACTGGGGCGGAGCGGCGGCCGCCTTCGAAGGGCTGCGCGACCGCTACCCGACGGCCCCCGAGAACGCGGCGGTCCGCCTGGGGCTGGCCGAGGCGTACCTCCGGGCGGGGCGGCTCGACGAGGCCGCCGCCGAGGCCGAGGCCCGGCGCCCCGCCCTCGCCGGCGACGACGCCGAGCGCGCGGCGCTCCTGGCCGGCGAGACGCGCGTGCGCCTGGGCCAGATGGACGCGGCCGAGGCCGCGCTCGCGGCCGTCCCCGACGCCAGCCGCTACGGCCGCCGCGCGCGGCTCGCCGAGGGCCGCGCGGCCTACGCCGACGGCGACTGGCAGCGGGCGGCCGACGCCCTCGCCGCCGCGCGCGCGGGCGGGGCGGCCTTGGAAGGCGCACCGGGCGGGGCGGCCGACGCCGTCGCCCACGAGGCGGCCTACTACCAGGGCCTCGCGCTCAAGCAGCTCGGCGAACTGGCCGACGCCGAGGCCGCCTTTGCCGCCGCCGAGGACCGCCCAGACGGCGCCTACGCCGACGCCGCGCTCCTCGAGCTCGGCCTGCTCCGCTACGAGCGCCGCCGCTACACGGACGCCGCGGGCGCCTTCGACCGGCTCCTCGCGGAGTACCCGCAGAGCCCGTACGCCGGCGAGGCCGCCCGGATGCTCGGCGAGGCCTACGCCGCGCTCGGCGACGCCGCCCGCGCTCGCGAGGCGTTCGCCCAGGCCGAAAACCTGGGGACGGCCTCGGCGGAGACGCGGGCCGAGGTCGCGTTCCAGGACGCCTACGCCCGGTTCCGCACGCGCGACTACGTCGGCGCCGTCCCCGCGCTGCTCGCCGTGGCCGAGGCGGACCCGGCGGGGCCGCGCGCGGGTGAGGCCCTGTTTTGGGCCGGCGAGGCGGCGTTTCAGGCCGGCGAGTACGCCCGCGCCGAGACCATTCTGGCCGACTTTCTCGCGCGCTACCCCGACCACCGCCAGGCGACGGCGGGGCGGTACGTGCTGGCGTGGACCCACTTTAAGCGCCGCGATTACGACGCCGCCGCGACCGGCTTCGAGCGGTTCCTCTCGGCCTACTCGCGGAGCGCCGAGTCGGTCCCCTACTACGCCGACGCCCTGCTCCGCCTGGGCGACGCCTACTACGCGCTCGGCCGCTACGACGACGCCCGCCAGGTCTACGCCCGCGTGCCCGCGGCCACGTCCGAGCGCCAGGGCGGCGACTACGCGCTCTACCAGACGGCGCAGGCGTTCGGGAGCGAGGGGCAGACCGACAGCGCCCTCGCCGCCTACGCCCGGCTCCTCACCAAGTACCCGCAGTCCGAGCTGTACGCGCAGGCGCTCGTGGCGCGGGGCGCGCTCCTGGCCGCGCGCGGCGACTACGACCCGGCCGTCGCGGACTACGAGCGCGTGCTGAGCGAGCGGCCGCAGGACCCGGCCGCCGCGCGCGCGCTCCTGGGCGTCGCCGACGTCCGCCTCAACCAGGAGCGGTACGCCGACGCCGAGGCCGCCTACCGGACCGTCCTCGACCGCTACCCGGGCTCGCCGCTCGTGACCGACGCGCTCGACGGGCTCGCATTCGCGCTCGGCGAGCAGGGGCGGGGCGGCGAGGTCGACGCGGCGGTCGCGGCGGCCGAGGCCCGCGTCACCGACCCCGCCGCGCGCGCGAGAATTCGCCTGTCGCGGGCGCAGTCGTCGCTGGCGGCCGGCCGCGACTCGCTGGCGGTGGCGCAGCTCGAGGGGCTCCTCCAGAGCGGCCCGCCGCCCGAGGTCGAGACCGACGCGCTGCTCGCGCTGGGCGGGGCGTACCGCGCCGCCGGCGACGCGGCCGACGCCGCGCGCGCGCTCCGGCGCCTGCTCACGCGGTTCCCCGAGAGCGCGCTCGCGCCCGAGGCCCAGCTCCAGCTGGCCGACGCGCTCCTGGCGTCCGGCGACGCCGAGGACGCGCGGGCCGTCGCCGCAGGCTTTGCCGCGGCCTACCCCGCCGACACCGAGCGCGTCGCCGCCGCGCTCCGCCTCGAAGCGACGGCGCTCGACGCGCTCAGCCGCCCCGAGGAGGGCGACGACCGGCTCCGCACGCTCGTCGAGCGCTACCCCGAGTCGGCCGCCGCCCGCGCCGTGCTCCGCGCCCGCCCCGAGCTCGCCCCCGCCCCGCCCCCCGTCGACGGCGAGGACGGCGGCGCCCCGTGACCCCGACGCCGCCCCGCCCCCCCGAGGCCCCCACTGCCCGGTTCGTCATGACCCGCGACGTGTTCGCCGAGACGGTCCTGCACGGCACGCGCGAGCGCCGCCGGACGGCGCAGACGCGGCTGGCCGGCTACGCCGTCATCACGCTCGCGGCCGCCCTCGCGTGGTGGTGGTTCGTCGGCGGGGGCGGGCTGTTCTTCGTCGCCGCCGGCTACTTCGCCGTCGTCGCCGCGCTCTACCCGACGCTGGCGCGCCGCCGCGCCCGCGCGGCCGGGGCGGGGCGGTCGGACATCGGCCGCGCCGTGACGGCGCGCGTGACCGAGGCCGACCTCGTGGTCGACGTCGAGGGCGTCTCGCACGCGGCCTACCGGCTCGACGCGCTCCACGCCGCCGAGCCCCGCGACGAGGGCGTCCTCGTCGAGCTGTTCCCCAGCGAGGTCGTGTGGCTCCCCGACGGCGCGTTCGCCGACCGCCCCGCCCGGACTGCGTTCGAGCGCGCCCTCCTCGCCGGCGCCCGCCTCCCCGACCCCGCCCTCTGAGCCATGCGCGCGTTCTCGCCTGCCAGGACCCTGCCCCCCACCCCGCCCTCCGCCCAGACGGGCGGGGCGGCGCCGTCGCAGTCCGCCGTGCCCGCCCCGCCCGCGGCGGACGCGACGAGTCGTGTCCCTACGGGCGCTCTCCTCCGGGCGGGGCGGTTGGGGGCGGCTCTCCTCCTGCTTCCCTTCCTCCTCCCCGCCCTCGCGGCGGCGCAGACGCCGGACGACGAGCGGCTCCCCAGCCTCACGCCGCGCGTATTCGAGAGCCGGGGGACCGTCCGCGTGAGCCTCCCGGACATCGAGCGCCAGCCGCTCTCGGGCTTTGGGCCGCCGCCGCGGACGTACGTGGTGCCGGCCGAGCGCGAGCCGGCCACGCGGCCGTTCGCGCCCGACCTCGACGCGCTCCCGGTCTACGTCCTCGACGCCCCGCCCGAGCCGGCGCTCTCGGCCCGCGAGCCGAACACGTTCCGCGTCGAGGGCGGCGTAGGATCCCACGTCGCCCGCTACGGGCGCGCCGACCTCGCGGCGACCGGGGCCGCGGGCGCCTTCTTCGTCGACGCCGACTACGACGGGATTCCGGGCGGCGACGTCGGGTTCGACCAGCGGGTCGGCGAGGACGCGTTCGCGGTGCGGGCGGGGGGGCACTCGTTCGCACCGGGCCGCGTGCGCATCGAGGGGCACGCGGTCCTCGACCGCTACTCGACGCCGGCGACCGCCGAGTTCGGACGCCGCTCGCGCCGCTCGCTGGGCGCCGAGGTCGGCGTGGAAGGGTTCGGGGCCGTCCGCTACGACGCCGAGGTCCGGTTCGAGCAGTCGCGGCTGGCGCGGACCGACGGGGACGAGGAGGCGACCGAGGGGCGCTTCGAGGCGCTCGCACGGGCCGGTTTCCTGGACGACCGCGTCCGCCTCGACGCCGCCGGCGGGACGGCCAGCCCGGGCTCGGGCGGGGCGGACGTCCAGTATGGGTCGGCCGGGGCCGCCGTCGCGCTCGGGCGGGGCGGGGCGTCGCTAGTCGTCGGCGCCCGCGTGCTGGGCTACGACGGCGACGGCGGCGGCAACAGCGTCTCGGTCGGGCCGATCATCGACCTGACGCTCCCGCTCCGCGGCATGACGGCGTTCGCGACGAACACGCCGCGCCTGGCCGCTCGGTCGCTCTCCGACCTCGCCGCGCTCAACCCGTTCGTCGCGCCCGACCCGCTCGTGGTCCCCGACGTGCTCCCGGTCGACGCCCGCGCCGGCGTCGAGGTCGGGCGCGGCCCGTTTCGCGCGCGGGCGTTCGGGATCGGGCTCTACGCGCCCACGCTCCTCGTCTTCGAGCGGGGCGGCGACGCGCTCTACGCTGAGGACTACGTCGAGGCGACGGTCTACGGCGCCGGCGCCGACCTCGTGGCGACGGCCCCGGGCGGGGCGGAGGCGTCGGCCGGCGTCGAGTACCGCTACGCGCGGACGGACGACGGCGACTCGGTCCCGTTCTACGCCCCGTTCGTGGGGCGGGCCGGCGTCCAGGTCCCGTTCCCGCGCGGGCGCGTCGGGCTGGCCGCCTACGGCGAGGGGCCGCGGCCCACGCAGCGGATCGGCGGCGACGACGCCTCGGCGTGGGGGCTCGTCTCGCTCGACGCCCGCTACGACGTCTACGACCCGTTCTCGGTCACGCTGCGGGCCGAGCGGCTCGTCGGCGAGGCCGAGCGCTGGCCAGGCTTCCCGCGGCCCCCGTTCGCCGTCATGCTCGGGCTCCGCCTCGCCCGCTGACGCCGCCCCGTAGCTTGCCCTCCCCGCACCCGCACGCCCCGTGACACCGATCGACGCCCTCGCCGCCGCCCTCCGTGAGCGGCTCGTGACCGGCCGGCCCGCCCCGCTCCCCGGCCTCGGCACGCTCGTCCGCCAGCACGTGTCGGCGCGCGTCGAGGAGCACGCGGACGGCTCGCGCACGATCCTCCCGCCCGGCGAGACGATCGGGCTGGCCGGCGCCGACGAGACGGCCGAGCCCATCGCGGCGGCGTTCGCGCGCGCGCTCGGCCTCCCGCCCGGCGACGCCGAGGGCGCGCTGGCCGACGCCGTAGACCAGGTCGAGGCCCGGCTCGCGACGACCGGCGAGGCCCGCCTCCACGGCATCGGCCTGCTGCGGCGGACGAGCCGCGGCGTCGTGCTCGGCGTCGAGTCGTCGCTCCTCGACGCCGTCAACCAGGCGTACGACGGGCTCGCCCCCATCGAGGCGCGGCCGGCGGGCGGGGCGGTGGCCGAGCCCGCCCCGCCCCACGACGACGCGGGCGACGCGTCGGACAGCGAGGCGGACGCCGCCCCGCCCGACGCGTCCCCGTTCGACTGGGGTGAGGACCCGCCCGCGGCGGAGTGGGACGACGACGAGCCCGCCCCCGAGGAGGAGGACGCCGACGAGGACGAGGACTTTTCGACGCTCGACCTCGACGACCTCCTCCCCCACCCGCCCGACGCCGCCCCGGCCGCCGCCCCGCCCGGCCTCGGCTGGGGCTCGCTCGCCCCGCCGGAGGACGCGCCGCCCGCCGACGAGGCGGCAGACGACGCGCTCGGAGACGACGCGCTCGGACACGGCATGACGGAGGCCGACGAGGCCGACGCCGATCAAGACGCCGCCCCGCCCCGCACTCCCGAGGCCGCGGAAGACGAGGCCGCAGGAGACGAGGCCGACGACGAGACGCTCGCCGTCCCCTTCGGCGTTCCCGAGGGCGAATCGCTCGCCGACGTCCTCCCCCCCACCCCGCCCGAACACGACCCCGCGCTCGACGCCGACGCCGCACCCGACGACCTGGGCGGGGCGGCCGATCCGGGCGGGGCGGGCCACGACGACAACGCCCCGACGCCCGCGGCGTGGGCGTCGCTGGGAACGGCCGCCGCGGCGCCCCTCAGCGACGACCCGGCGCCCCTCTCCAGCGCCGCAGCGCCTTCCAGCGACGAGGGCGGGGCGGAGCCCGTCCCGACCGCCGAGACGGCCAGCGAGCCACCCGCCACCCCGCCCACCGAGACGGACGCCGCACCGACCGAGGCGTCCGCACCCGAGCGGCCGCGGCGGGTGCCCGTCGACCGCGTCGGCCCGCCTGCGAAGCCGCCCGGAGCCGCCGGCCCGGCCGTCGCCCCGCCCGTCGAGGCGCTCCGGGGCGGGGCGGGGCGGCCGACCGCTGCCGCCCCGCCCGAGCGCTCGTTCCCGTGGTGGATCGTGGCCGCCGTCGTGCTCCTCGGCGTCGCCGCGCTCGCGTGGTGGGCGACTTCGCGCGGACCGGACGCGCCGCCGACCGCCGCGACCGACGTCGCGCAGGCCGAGCCGACCGTCGTCTCGGCCGCCCCGCCAGCTTCCCGCGCCGCGCCGCGCCGCGACAACGCGCAGGGCGTGCCCGGAAACGCCGCGGCGCCCGCTCCCGACGACGACGCCGATTCCGCCGTCGACCCCGCCCCGCCCGCGGCGGCGGCGCCCGGAGGCCAGCCGCCGCGCGTTCCGGGCGGGGCGGCGCCTGCGCGGCCGCCCGCGCGGTCGATCCCGGCCGTGAACGTGGCCCCGCCCCAGCTCGGCGGCCTCGACGCCGACGACCGCGCCGCGCTCACCGGCGGCACCGTCGACCCCGACGACCGCGACACGTGGACGTTCGTCGTCGTCTCGCTCCAGATCCGCGACGACGCCGACGCCATCCGCCGGGGCTACCAGGAGGCCGGATACAAAACCGCGCTCCTCGCCCCGCCCTCGGGGAGCGAGTTCCACCGCGTCGCCGTGGGCCAGTTCCGGTCGCGGTCGCAGGCGCTCCGCCTCCGCGACCGGCTCCCGCCCCAAGCCCCGCCCGAAACCTGGGCGCTCTCCCTCCGCACCCTCTAGCCCCGCCCCGCCCGGGCCTCCATGCTCCCCCTCGCCCTCCAGACGGCCGTCGCCGACTCGGTCCGCCTGGCCGACACGCTCGCCGTAGCCACTGCGCCCGCCGCCGAGCCGTCCTTTTTCGACTCGCTCACGGGCGGCGTCCGCCTGCTCCTGCTCGGCGGGTGGACGATGGTGTTCATCCTGCTCCTGTCCGTGCTCATGGTGGCGATCGTGTGGGAGCGGGTCCGCGCGCTGCGCCGGGCGCAGGGCGATCCCGAGACGCTCACGCGGACCGTCGCCGACTACGTCGAGGCCGGCGACGTGAGCGGGGCGAAGGCGTTCTGCCGCTCCCAGGACACGCCGGCCGCGCGGATCGTCCAGCGCGGGCTCGACCGGCTGGGCCGGCCGATCGGCGAGATCAAGGAGGCCGTCCAGGAGGCGGGGCGGCGCGAGACGTACGCGCTCGAAAAGCGGATGGACCTGCTAGCATCGGTCGCCGCCATCGCCCCGATGCTCGGGTTTCTGGGCACGGTGACGGGCATGATCGCGGCGTTCCAGGACATCCAGCGCCTCGAAGGGCTGGCGAGCCCGGCCGCGCTCGCCGGCGGCATCTGGGAGGCCCTCATCACGACGGCGGCCGGGCTCGCGGTCGGGCTCGTGGCGCTGTTCGCCTACAACCTCCTCGTGAGCCGCATCGGGCGCCTCGTCAACGGGCTCGAGCGGGCCTCGTCCGACTTTATCGACCTCCTCCAGACGCCGGCCGGCGACCGCCGCCCCGCCCCGCCGCGCGCGGTCGCGCCCTAGCCGATGGCCTCCTTCGACTTCTCGTCCGGCCGCAAGCCGATCACGGCGTTCAGCCTCGCCTCGCTGACGGACATCGTCCTGCTGCTGCTCATCTTCTTCCTGCTCACGAGCTCGTTCGTGACGCAGAACGGGCTCCGCGTCGACCTCCCGGACGTGGCCTCGGCCGCCCCGCTCGAACAGCAGTACGTGGCCATCACGATCGACGGCGACGGCGCCTTCTTCGTCGACGAGCAGCAGACGGCCCGCGACAGCCTCGCGACGGCTATCGCCGCCGTCCGCGGCGACCGCGAGGCGCTGGCGGTCTACGCCGACAGCAGCGCGTCGATCGCCGGGCTGGCGGCCGTGGCCTCGGCGGCCTCGGCCCTCGACATGCGCGTGTCGATCGCGACGGAGGCGGTGGCGGTGGAGTAGGGCGGGGCGGGGTGGTGGCTGCGTCTTGTGCTTCTCCGCCACCGCCCGCACAGTCAGCTGAAGTTCTAGTTCTGCCGCATGCTCCGAGACCGTTGCCCTCGGTCAGGGCTCTTTTATGGGTAGCTATTCTGAAATAAAACTTGGAGCGCTCAGCTTGGGATCGGTAAAGAATGGGTATGACCCCTACCTCTTGAGCCTTTTCCAAGAGTCTGACAAGCGGCTTGTCGAGACCACCTTGGGTGAGTGCGGATTGTACGGCGAGGTGGACGAGGGTGAGGAGAACGACCCAATCACACTGATCCAGTATGCTTGCACTGTCCCGGTCGTAAGAGACCGTCTTGAGTTGTTGGGCTTCACCCGATCAGTCGCTGAGAAGGGGTTCGAAGTTGGGCGAAGTGCTGAGGTTGACAGGCTTGAGGAGTGGAGTCGCCGTGACTCATATGGTGATCTGTATGCTGAAACCCTTTCAGTTCTCCGACAGATTACGCTGGACCAGTGGCAAGAGACGGTGCGTGATATTGAGGCCGAGTCACTTCATCGGGCGAACCCTTACGACCGATCTGCCTCGCTATCTCCCCTGCATAGATACGTGCTTACCAATAACTGGTACGGATTCCCCGGGCATGAGTATCGGCACTTTCTCCGGCTTGCGGTCGATACCGTTCCATCGGATACCGAGTTGGTCTACGACTTAACCGACTTGGTGCTAGGAGGTTGGGTGGACGATTCGGATGAGCTGGTAGAAGAGCTGGCTGACGAGGTGTC
>NZ_JAVRHT010000043.1:0-29518 GCF_031846415.1 Rubrivirga litoralis
CGGCTAGGACGGCGACGAGCTGGACGGGTCGAGCTGGTAGAGGGGGCCGGACACGCGGGTATCCCCGTACCGCTCGATGATCCGGATGCGGAGGTCGGAGAGGGACCGCTTCGGGTCGTTGAGGGCCTGAGAGAGCGTCGGCTGAGAGACGCCGAGCGCGGCGGCCACCTCACGCTGAGTGAGCCCGGAGGCCTCCCACGCCGCGCGGGCGCGGGTGTGGAGCTCGGACTCGGGGACGAGGGAGGGGGTCATGCGGGTATGATAGTCTGAGCGACTATGAAGGTTCTATGGAGAGTGCCCGGGAGGCACATAGGCCGTAGGACTATATAGCTCAATAGACTATATTGGGGACATCACCACCCGCCGCCCCGGCGCCCCTCCGATGCCCCAATCCCTCCGCTCCCGGCTCGCCAACGCCGCCCGTTCCCACTCCATGCGCCAGGCCCACGCCGCCGCCCGTGCCCTCCGCGCCGAGTACCCCCGCGAGACCTACGCCGCCTGCCTGCGCGTCGCCATGCGCGAGGTGGCCGCCCGTGTCCCGCGCTGCTCGACCCGCGAGCTGTGCCGCCAGGCCGCCGCCTGGGCCGCGTGCGCGCGGGCGACGGGCGCCCGGTTCGACGTGGAGCAGAAGGCGGCCGACGCCGTGCGGTTCTCGGCCGACTGCAACCTCGCGTCGCTCGCGGTCCCCTCGAAGCTCGTCGGGACGGCGAGCTACCAGGACGCCGCC
Source organism: Rubrivirga litoralis (assembly GCF_031846415.1). Taxonomy (NCBI): domain Bacteria; kingdom Pseudomonadati; phylum Rhodothermota; class Rhodothermia; order Rhodothermales; family Rubricoccaceae; genus Rubrivirga; species Rubrivirga litoralis. Next base: position 728 of record NZ_JAVRHT010000043.1, read on the forward strand.
GCCGCCGTGGCCTCCCGGCTCGACGCTCAGGACAGGTGGCACGTGTGCCAGCGCGACCGCGCCGCCGTGTTCGGGCTCGGCTTGCGGTTGGGCCAGGTCCAGCCCAAGCACGCAAACACCTGGCTCCCGGCGCTCGACAACCCGCGGCCGGTGCGCGTGGCCGTGATCGCGGTAACGGGCGGGGAGCCCGTCGTGGGCCGTGGCGGTCGCCTGGTGCGCAAGACGCGGGGCGTGAACGTCGCCGTCGAGGTGGGCGCCGCCGCGCTCACGTGGGCCGCCGCCCAGCGCACGGCCACGAGCCCGGAGACGGCCGCCGAGCTACAGGCGCTCCTCGCCGACCTCCTCTAGCCGGCCCGCCGGCCCCCGCCCCCGGCCGGGGGCGGGGGGCCGGTCCGGCTCTACCCGCCCCGGCCCCATGCTCCGACCGCTCCCCGCCATCGCGCCGATCACGGCCCGCCCCGCCCTCGACTTGGGCCGCCCCTACGGCTCTCCCTTCGCCCCACTCCGCCGCCCGCGGCGCCCGACTCCCCCGACCATGCCCAAGGCCACCCGCACCAAGCCCACCGCCAAGCAGACCGAGCAGGCCCAGCAGCGCCGCGACGAGGCCGCCGCGACCCTCGCCGCCGGCGTCGAGCACGTCGCCCAGGACCCCGAGGCGCTCGCCGCTTACCTGGAGTTCCGGGCCAACTTCCGCCGCTACTCGTGCCGCAACGCCCTTTTCCTGAGCGCCCAGGCGCGCACGCGCGGCGCCTCCGCCCGTCATTTCATGGGGTTCCGGGCGTGGCAGGGGCACGGCCGCCAGGTCCAGAAGGGGCAGCGTGGTTACAAGGTGTTCGCCCCGACGCTCCGCAAGCTGACCGCCGAGGAGTGCGCCGCCCGTGGCCGCGAGGAGGGCGCCCGGACCGTGTCGGGGTTCCGACTGGCGACCGTCTTCGACATCGACCAAACCGAGGCCATCGAGGGCCGGGAGGCCGAGGCGTTGGTCTACGCGTCTCCGATCCCGGAGCTGACCGGCGACGACTTCGAGCACGTCGCGGCCGACCTGGTGGCCGTGGCCCAGGCCATCGGCTACACCGTCGGGACGTACGCCGCCCACGTCCGCACCGCGGGCGGCGTCTGCGACGCGGCCCGCCGCGAGATCGGGGTGAAGGAGGGGCCGGCCGACCGCCGCGCGTCCACGCTCGCCCACGAGGTCGTCCACGCGCTCGCCCACGACGGCGCGGACGCTCGGGGGATCGGGAAGGCGGCGCGCGAGATCCAGGCCGAGGGCGCCGCCTACCTCGCCTGCTACGTGCTCGGTCTCGACACGTCGACGGCCTCGCTCCCCTACCTCCGCTCGTGGGCGACCGGCGACACGCCGGAGGAGCGCGCCGCGTCGGTTCAGGCCCAGCTCGGGGCCATCGACGCGCTCGGCTGGCGCCTGGTCGAGCTGGTCGAGGCCCACCGCTCCGGGACGCTGACGGCCGACGTCGCGCGCGGCGCCGTCGCCGCCTCGGCTACCGACGCCGACGGGGTCCCACGCACGGCCCACGCCGACCGTCCCCCGGTCTCGTCCCACTGACGGCCCGCCCGGCGCCGGGCACCCCGTCCCGTTCCGCCACCGCCGGCAACGGCAACCCCCCCCTTACCATGACCCGCACCACCCGCAAGACCGCCAGGAAGACCACCAGGGAGGGCCGCCCGCGTTTCGCGCTCGGTCAGATCGTGGCGACGCCTGGAGCCCTGGAGGTGGCCCGAGCCCACGGGATCAACGTCGTGTCTTTGATTCACCGGCACCAGTCGGGCGACTGGGGCACCGTCTGCGCCGACGACGCCCGGGCCAACGACCGCGCGCTCGTCGTCGGGTCCCGCGTGCTCTCGGCCTACGACCTCCCCTCCACGGAGGGGAGGGCCGGCGGCCGGCTCTGGATCATCACCGAGGCCGACCGCTCGGCCACGACGGTCCTCCTCCCCTCCGAATACTGAGCCGGGCGTGGGCCGGACGCAAAACGTCCGGCCCGCCCCGCCCTCGCCCGAGATTGCCAGATCCGGGAGCCCGGCCCGGCTCTTGGATCTTCCTGCTCCCGACCCAATCTCCATGCCCCGCACCCTCTACGTCACCGGCGACCCCTACGACCGCGCCCTCGTCGCGCGCCTCGTGGCCCTGCTCCGCGAGCGCTCGTGCCGCTCCGTCCGCGCGGCCACGCTCGCGCTCGAGGACGAGGGCATCGAGTACGACGGCGTCCACGAGGCCGAGATCTACGTCGACTCCGACACGTGGATCGCCTGGCTCACCGACCGCGAGGCCGCCGCGTTGCGCGCGAGCCTCCACCCCTTCCCCGTCCACCCGGTCCTCCCCGACCCCGTCCCGTAGCCCCATGCCCCAGCTCTGTCTCATCTGCCGTACCCGCACCCGCAACGCGCTCCGTGAGCTCGGCCGAGCCGAGGGGCAGCTCGACCAAGTCGGGCGGTCGCTGTCCCACCTCGACGGCCCCGACGCCGACGACGCCCGCGCCGTCCACGCGCGCGCCGTCGGTCTCGCCGCGGAGCTCGCGGCCGCGCTCGACGCGCTCGGTGACTGCTTCGCGCGTGAGCAGCCGGCCGTATCGTCGGACGACTCCTGACACCGATCCCATGACTCCCGACTCCCCGCGCACGCTGCCCGTAGAGCCCGCGTGCCCCTCGATCCCCGACGCCCTCCCCCTCTCGGCCGTCCGAGTGCTCGACCGGCTCTGCGAGCCGTCCGCGCCGCCGAAGTTCACCGCGGTCGACGTGCTGGACCTGCTAGACGAGGCCGCGACGCTGACGGTGGCCGAGGTGCTCGACGCGCTCCTCGACCACGAGCTGGTCAGCTCGGCCGGCGACGTCGGGGGCCGGCCGGTCTACGTCGTCCACCCCGAGGACCGGCCGTTCTAGACGCCGGCCCGTGACTGCCGACGACCCCAACGGCCAGGCGCTCGCCCGTGACAACGCGGTCGCCTGGCTCCGCGGCCTGCCGCCGCGGAGCGAGCCCCTCGCCCTGGGGCCGGGCCTCACCGTGACGGACCACGACGTCCACCGGACCAGCCTCGTCCGTCGTCTGCTCTCCGACGACCCGGGAACGTACCGCTCGGCGCTCGTAGGCGCCCGCCGCTACCGGGCCGCGTTCGACGGCGTCACGGAGTAGGGCAGCGCGCGGTCCCGTTCGCTAGTCCTGACCCCGGCGGCGGCCCTTTGGAGGAGACACGGGCCTCGGTGGGCTGAGGCCCAGGCTCGCCAACTCCTGCTCAGGCGTCGGCGGAGTGAACCTCTCGAGGGGCACGGCGCTGGGCCTCGTGAGCCGCTTCAACAAGAGGCTGGCGCTGAAGCCGACCAGTCCCAGGGCTATGACGGACGACACGTTGGCGGCATCAGCGCTTTCTAGGACGACTCTGAACTTGTCCCACAGACCGGACAGGCCGAGCCTGTTCCTCAGGGTGGACACGGAGGAGACGGTGACCACGGTCAGCGCGGTCTGGACCCCGGCCACCAGCGACAGGCCGCGTCTGGACATCGACTTCGCTCGGCTGTGGCTCCCCGCGAGGAGCGAGAGTCCTACGCACGCCAGGGGGACGAGCGACACGATGCTCTCTTGGCCCACGAAGTTCGCCCAGATGACCAACTCCACCAGTGGCGCGACCCACCACACTACGAGCAAGGCGACGGCCTTCTGCAAGAGGTTGTCGCCCCGCCCCGACCTGCCGAACACGAAGAGCCACGGGTACAGTAGAAGCGTGGGCTCCACGGTCCAGCTCTTCCCGTCGCATATCTGGTAAAACCTTATGAGCCTAGTTTGTAACTGGTGTAGGTAGATGTGGAGGTACGTGAACAGGACCAGGATCAACACGGGCGCTACTACGAAGAAGTAGGCGTCGGGCACGTTGGCGTCGATCACAGGGAGGCTGACGACTCCCCCCGCCCTCGCTCCTGGGAGCAGGGCCAGCAGCACGTACGAGGCCGTCGCAACGAGCGCGAAGAGGATCGACCTCGCGTTCTTGGAGGCCTCCTCGATCCCTCCGACCAAGAGCCCGAACTGGTCCGCTGGGGAGATGGGGGCGTTCAACGGCGGGGCAGTTCCGGTTGCGGTTGCGGTTGCGGTTCGACGGCTGGGCAGACACGACAGCCCGATAGCGCTCGTGGCCTCCGCGTGCCGGAAGGCCTTGTTCCAGTACCCGTCGGAGGCCCTCCGTTGAAGTAGCGCGCGTATGGCCCCGGCCCACTCAGGGTCAGAGTCCGAGGGAGCCCTGAGCGGCGGCCTTCGCGGTGGCCCGGGGCGCCTGCCGGTACGTCTCGTTCGTGTGGCGGACGGGGGGCATCTCAACGCCCCGGCCGTCGAGGGCGTCGGCGACCGTGAGGATCTGGAGCTTGGGGTACCGCTTGTTCCACGTCGGGGACTCGTAGAACCCAGCGCTCGCCGCCTCCTGCCGCATCGGCTTCGTCGGGTCCGTGAGCGTGAGGAGCACGCCGAGGTCGGCGCCCTCGCGCTCGACGGCGCCGCGGAGGTCACGCACGTCGGCGACGGAGACGTTCTTCCCCGACTTCACCGAGAAGAGGACCTGGCGGGTCTTCCCCCGCTTCGTCCCCCGGCCGTCGTCGCGGAAGAAGAGCCGGCCGTCCACGCCCCGGTCGGCCCCCTTCTTCGAGCTCGCGGCCGTGCGTGCGCCGACGAGCCCGAGCGCCCACGCCTGGAACTGGAAGCGGTCGAGCTCCGCGAGGCGTGCGGCGCCGGCCGCGCTCGTCGGCTCGCCCACGACCTGGAAGTCCGCGGCCTCCCCGTACTGGTCGAGGAGCCGCTGACGGATGAGCCCGACGGCGAGGTGAGTCACGTCGATCCCGATCCACCCGCGGCCGAGCTTCTGGGCGGAAGCCACGGCCGTCCCGCACCCACAGAACGGGTCGAGGACGACGTCGCCGGGCCTGCTCGACGCCTCGATGATCCGGTCGAGGAGGGCCTCCGGCTTCTGCGTGGGGTACCCGAGCCGTTCGGCCGACGAGTTCTTGAGGGGGCCGACGTCCGTCACGACGTCGAGCGCCGGGATGCCCCGGGCCTCCTCGACGTACCGCTTGAGCATCGGTTTGCCCCCCTCCTTCTGCGGCCAGTGGATGCGCCCGGCCGCGTCGAGGGCGTCGAGCGCGTCGTGGGTCGAGAGCCCGGCGACGAGGTCGCCTACGAACCGGGGGATGGCCCAGTGCCGCCCCGCCGCGGTCGGGTCGATCCCCCGCCACGGCTCCCCGGACGGCCCCTCGCGCGTCCCGGCGCCGGTGAGGTCGGCCCGGTTGTACCGCCGGCCGGTGCCCTCCTCGACGTTGTTGTACCAGGCGTCGATGGTCTCCTGGGGGAGCGGCTGGTACACCTTGTTCCAGGTGTAGCGGTCGCCCTTCGAGTAGAAGAGGATCGTGTCGTGGACGGGCGCCCACCGCTTCGCGTTGTTGTGGGACCCCGTCCGCTGCCAGATCACCTCGCTGCGGAAGTGCTCCGGCCCGAACACGGCGTCCATGAGCACCTTGAGGTAATGGGCCGCCGTCGGGTCGCAGTGGAGGTAGACGGAGCCGGTGTCCCTCAGGACCCGCCGGAGTTGCAGGAGCCGGGGGGCCATGAACGCGAGGTACGCGAGCAGGTCGCACTCGCCGATCATGGCCCGGAAACCCTGGAGCGTCCGGCTCGTGGGCAAGTCGCACACGCCGTCGTCGTCGCCGCAGACCACGTTGTCGAAGGCCTCGGCCGCCGCCCGGTCCCACCGCCAGGTGTCGGTGAACGCCTCGATCTGGGCTGCACTGTCGGTGTCGTCGCGGGCGGCGAAGAGGACGTTGTAGTCGGCGTTCGAGTTGAACGGGGGGTCGAGGTAGACGAGGTCCACCGACTCGTCGGGGACATAGCGGCGGAGGACGTCGAGGTTGTCCCCGAAGTAGAGCGTGTTGGTCAAGCGAGTACGAGTCGGGCGGGGCGTCGGAGTGGGCGCGAATCTTGGGGGCCGGGGTTACGCCCCCGGCCCGCCCGAGTCTACCAGCCGTACCCCCCCTTGAACCCCGTGAACTTCGACGACCTCCACGACTCGGAGCTAGAGATCTGCTTACGCGCCATGTGCAGGCTCGGCCGTCCCGTCTCCATCTACGAGGCCCACGTCCTGGCCGACGACGGGGTGATAGGGCCGATTGACCCGCTGCTCGATTACGAGAGGCTACGGGGCCAGGAGAGGTCGTGCCCAGGCGGGACGCCCGGCGAGGAGCGAGCGTGACCCCCGTAGCGTGAGCTAAGGCGGCAAATTCGAGGCCACAGAGCCCGTGCCCCACGCTCTACTGGAGGCGCGGGTCGAGAGCTGGGTCGAACGGCCCGTCCACGACGAGGCGCCGGGCGTCGGGGTGGGCTGGGTTCACGAGGTAGTTCGGGCTCGACGGGACGACGGCGGACGGGACCCGGAGCACGGCGGAACGCTCCGCCCTCACCCAGGCGTCCCCGACGGCCTGGGCCGAGCGGGGGGCCGGGTCCCGCCGCCAGTCCGCCGGCAGCTCCCTCGGGGCGACGGCCTCGACGAGGCCGGAGGGGACGGAGACGCGGAAGGCGACGTACGACCCGAGGAGCCGGGGCGTGGGGAGGTTCACGAGCACCTCGAGTTGGGCGAGCTCGAGGGTCCCCGCGAGGTAGACGACGGGGACGCCGGGGCTATTCCACCGGCCCCCGCCGCGCCGGGCGCCCTCGCCGTCGAACGCGGTGGCCGCCCACCGGGCCTTCACGAGCCGCCACACGACGACGGCCCCGCCTCCGGGCTCGTCCGTGGCGACGGGCAAGGGGTCGGCCACGGGCTAGCTGAACACGCCGTGCTCGATCCTCGTCAGGAGCCGCTCGACCTCGCGGGCGCCGGTCCCGACCGAGGCGTAGTCGAGCGGGGCCTCGCCGCCGAGCGCGTGGGAGGGCGAGGTCAGCCACGCCCGGGCGTCGCGCTCGCTTTCCATGACCTCGACGGCCCGGACGACGACGTGGGCGAGCCGGACGAGCCGGTCGCTCTCGAGCTCGTCGAAGTGGCCGCGCTCGCGTCGGCGGCGGAGCGTGGAGGGGGAGAGGCGGAGGACGGCGGCGAGCTCGGCCGACGGGACCCCGAGCACGTCGCGGAGCGCGTCGAACCGTTCGGCGGGGAGCCCGTCGCGGACGGCGGCGACGAGCTCGGAGGGGGAGCCGGCCGCGAGTTCGGGGAACGCGCGGGCCGGGAACGGCCCGCCCGGGGAGGGGCCGGCGGGTGGGGCGGGGCGAGCGGCGGTCTCGGCCATGTAGTCAAGTGGCGTTTTGGTTTCACCAGATGGTACAAGCTCGCGCGCGGTCGGTTTCGGCACCCCGGTCCTTCTCAAAAAAGGGGGCCTCCGGGATCCCCCCCGAATCGGCTCCTTCACCCCGGAGGAGGGGTCGGTTCGGGGCTTCATAAAACGGACGGTTTGTGAAACCCCAGGGCTGCCCGTCCGTATCTTCCTCAGCTCCCCCATCGGCCGTACACGACCGTCCCCAGTGTCCGCCTAGGACGGCGAGGGCGAGGGCGAGCGCGCCGTCGGTGGAGGGCGCCCCGGCCCCCGACCCCATGAGTAGCCTCCCCCCGAACCTCTCGTCGGCCAGCCAACGTCCGGCCTATGACCGTGACCCGGAGCCGGCCCGCGGCGCACTGACGCCCGGCTCCGCGGAGCCCCCTCCGCCCGCCGACCGGACGTACTCCGAGGCCGAGGCCGTCGCGATCCTCCGGAGCGCGGCCCGGCAGCAGGGGGCGACCGCAGCGCAGGACTCCGGCCTCACGCTGGGGGAGATCGAGGAGGCCGCCCACGCGGCCGGGATCGACCCCGCCCTCGTCCGCGCGGCCGCCGAGTCCCCCTCGACCGCCCCACCCGCCGACGGCGGACGGGGCCGGGCGCTCCCCACGGCGATTGCCCTGACCGTCGCCGCCGTCCTCGCCGTGGGTGTCGGCCTCGACTCCGGCGAGTTCGCCCTCGGGCTCCTCGGCTTCGCGTTCTTCGCCGCCATCGCGCTCGCGCTCGTCGCCGGCCCGAGGCGCGCGCCGTAGTGGGTCCCCACGACGAACGCCCCGTGAGCGCTGCGAGCCCGACCCGGTGCGCGGTCTACCTCCGGGTCTCGAAGGACGACGACTCCCAGACGACGGAGAACCAGCTCCTCGACCTCGACGCCTACGCCGACGCCCGGGGCTGGGACGTCACCGAGCGCTACGTCGACCGGGCCTCGGGCGGGAAGGGCCGAGCGGACCGGAGGGACTTCGACCGGATGATGGGGGACGGGCTCCGACGCGAGTTCGACGTGCTCCTGTTCTGGGCGCTCGACCGGCTGACTCGGGAGGGCGTGTCCACGACGTTCGCGTACGTCGAGCAGCTGGCGGACTCCGGCGTCAGCGTCCACAGCTACACCCAGCCGCTGCTGTCGACGGCCAGCGAGAACAAGCTCGTTCGAGACATCGTGCTCGCGGTGCTGGCGGCGGTGGCCGAGGACGAGCGGGCTCGGATCTCGGAGCGGACGAAGGCCGGACTGAGGCGGGCCAGGAAGGCCGGCAAGACCCTGGGCCGGCCGTCGAAGTTCGAGGAACACCAGGCCACACTAGCACAGATTATCAGCAGCGTTGAGATGCGTGTCGAGACCGGAGAACTGGGCCGTTCGGAGGCCGGTCAGACCGCGCGCCGGGAGGGGGTCGAGGCGACCGGCCTGAGCTACAACACGGTGTCCAAATACCTCCTCCGTCTAGGACTGCCCGGGCCGGCTTCCTGAATTCAGAATTGAGGAGCCCAGGGGCGGTCCAGAGTGGACCCCGAGTTTCGTTGATGTCCACCGACGAGTTGGTTTCAGAGTTCGCATGGGCTGGGCAGGGAGCGCTCGTGTCGTGCGGCCTGACCGCTGCATCCGAGGGCCGGCGGAGGGCGGGGCAAAGGCCGGAGGCCGGGGCCGCGCAGAGCCGCCCGCACCCGCACGACCGAGCGGCGGACGGGGACCGGACGGCGTGAGCGAGGGGGGGAGGACGGCGAGCACGGAGCGGAGGCGCGGAGCGCTGGAGCGGCCCTTGCCCGGGCTGGAGCGGCCCCGACTTTCTAGAGGCCGCCCGGCATGAGCCCCGGGGCGTGAGGGCGTGGGGAGCGGCGGTCTCGCGGCACGGCCTCACAGTGGTCGGCCCGGCATCCGACGGTCGAACGTCGGAGGGTCGCCGGCCACCGATCAGGGGGTGGAGCCGGGAGGGTCTCGGCTCGAGAGCGGCCCCGATCACGAGCGCCTGAGCGGTCGGTCGCTGGCCTCGTCTAGCCGGCGCTTCGGAGTCGGCCCCACAGCCAGAGCGTCGGCGCGGGAGGTCGGGCGCGGAGACCACCGAGCGGGTCGAGCGGAGACCGGGCCTGTCGGTCGGGGACCACGGCGGCCCTCCTTGCCCGAGCAGTTCCAGCCGTGTCGGGAGGGGCCGGCGTCACATCGTAGGAGCGGGCTGCCCTCGCTCAACATCGGACCCACGAGCGGGCCGGTCAGGAGCGCCGATCGGTGACGGAGACCGGGAGAGCGGCTTCGGCAACCGATCCAGACGGGCGCCGTATCATGGGGAGAGCGGGAGGGTCTTCACGAATGGGCAAGTTATGCTTTTGTGCGGACACAAAAGCGGACCGGCCTCAGCTTCGCCTCGACCTCCCCTCCTGAGCCTTCGCAGTCCCGCTCCGCAGGATGCTCAAGCTGGACCCCGTCCCCACGCCGGAAGCGGCGCCGATCCCATGACTGATGGTTCGTCCCCTGCTGGCGGCGGTGCGCCGAAATCACGGCCGCGTCGACGCGGCCGTCCCAAGAGCACGACCCCGAACCGGGACGCCCGCGTTTACGTCCGGGTCACGGCCAGGGAGAAGGCGGGCATCGAGCACGAGGCGAAGGAGGCCGGCCTGTCGGCGTCGGACTACCTCCGGCGCCGGGCGTTGGACCAGCCCGTCGAGGCCCGCGTCGACGCGGAGGCCCGGGCGTTGCTGCGCCGGCTCGGCGTGAACCTGAACCAGCTCGTTCGGGTGGCGCACCGGGCCGGCCAGGTCGAGCACGGGGACGAGCTGGGCGCGGTGCTGGCGGCGGTCCGGGCGGCCGTCGAGGGGCTGGGCGGCGAGCCGCCGGAGGCCGCGCGGGAGCACCCCTTCGCCTGGCACCAGGGATGATCGGCGCGTCGAACGTGGGGGGCAGCTTCCGAGCCCTCGGGGGCTACCTGGTCCAGAAGGACGAGGGCCGCGTGGGGTGGGTCGAGACCCGGAACCTGGAGGGGCGCGACGTCGACCAGGTCGTGACGGAGATGGAGGAGTGGGCGGGCCAGAGCGCCCGGGTGAAGAGGCCGGTGTACCACGTGATCGTCGCGTTCGACGCCGACGACCGCCCGACCGAGGCCGAGATGAGATCGGCGGCCGACCGGACGCTCCGGGACCTAGGTTTGCAGGACCACCAGGCGCTCATCGTTCGCCACACCGACAGGGCGCACGAGCACGTGCATCTGATGGTCAACCGGGTTGGGCCGGATGGGAAGGCTTGGTCGAAGGAGAACGACCACTATAAAATCCGCGCGTCGATGGAGTCCCAGGAGCGCGAGCTCGGCGTGCGCTGGACGGGGTGGAACGCCGAGCGCGTGGCGCGGGTGGAGCGGGCGGCCGAGCGGTCCGACGAGGGCTCCGAACTCCGGCATTTCTACGGGGGCGAGGCGGCGCGCGAGCCGGTGCCCGTCCGGGGCGTTGCCCGGGACCGCGGGTTCGCCGCCGAGGTCCGGGCCTCGTCTCTGGACGACCTCAAGGGCGCGTCGAGCTGGGCCGACCTGGACGCGCGGCTGGCGGCGCGCGGGCTGACGATTGAGCGCCGGGGGCAGGGCGCCGTCGTGACCGACGGCGAGCGCGAGGCCAAGCTGTCGTCGGTCTCGCGGTCGGTGAGCCGGGGCCGACTGGAGGCCCGGTTGGGGCCGCTCCGGGACTACGACCGGGCGGCCCCCGGCCGTGCGGCCCCTACGCTGTCCGCCCGAGAGCGGGCCGACTCCGCGCCCCCCGTCGAAGCATCGCCCCGGGAGCGCCGGCCGTGGTACGAGGGGATGGACGAGCACACGCGGGCCGTCAACTTCCACATCGGCGGCCACCTCCGCCGGGCCACGAGCTGGGCGGACCTCGAGCGCCGGATCGGCCGGAGCGGGTACCACATCGAGCGGGCGGGGACGGATCTCGTGGTGTCGAAGGAAGGGCGGGCCAGTGACGCCGGGAGGCCGCCGCGCACGTCGACGTCGCGGTTCGGCGCCCCGGCGGCCGACCTCGAACGGCGGCTGGGGCCGTTCGACGCCCACGACCAGTGGCGGAAAGCGGCGTGGGCGGCCGGCGACCCGGCCGCCCTCGTGCTCCCGTCGGCGGCGAGGGGGAGGGCGGCGGCGGAGGGCGCTCCGTCGAGGGCGCCGCGGGCGCCGGCGTCGCTGCTGTCTCGACGTCGAGCGGCGGCGGCCTTGGGCAAGGTCGGCCGTCGGCTCCAGCCGGTGTCCGTCCGGGGCGCGGTCGGCCGGGCGATCCGGGGCGGGGCGGAGCAGGACCCGGAGACCCGGGTGGCCCAGAAGGCGGCGCGGTTGACGCTGGGCGTCGCGCGGGCGTCGCTGGCCGGTCGCCGTGCGGCGGCCACGGGGGCGCCGGCCCAGCGGGACGCCCCGCCCGGGAGGGCGCAGCGGACGACCCAGGGCCGCTTGCGGGGATTGGTGCGAGCGCGGGAGACGGCGCGGGTCGAGCGCGTGGTCGCGCTCGTCGGCCGAGCCCACGGCTACGAGCGTGCGGCGACGGCGCTCGGGGCCGTGTCGCGCTACAAGGGGCGGGTGGACGGGGCCGTCGGTCTCGCCCGCCAAGCGAGCGAGAAGACCCAGGCCCTCGACGTCCACCTGGGGCGCATCTACGAGCGGCCAGCGGAGGCGAGGGCGCGGATGCTGGGCTACGCCGAGAAGGCGGGGCCGGAGAAGGTGTCCGAGTTGCTGGCGCGCGAGCCGGAGAAGTTCGGGAAGATGGTGGCCCCTCCCTCCGCTGGAGGGAGGCCTGAGACGCCAACACAGTCGCGCCTGGGCAAGCTCTTCTCGAAGCCGGCGGCCGTCCCCGATCACGCGGCGAACGTCGCGCGCCGCGTGCAGGAGACGGGACCGCTGGTGGCGAGCGCCCACCAGGCGCGGAGCAGCGCGACCGAGGCCGTCCGCGCTCTGGGGCTGCGGAGCGGGGCGGTCGGGCAGATCAACGGCCGTGAGCTGTCCGAAGCCGTCGAGCGGAGAGCGGGCCGGTTGAGGGGGGCCGTCGACCGCGGGCTCGGCCGGGTGCCCGGCACGCGCGCGGCGTCGGCCGAGCTCGCGCGTGCCGTGCGGGGGCTCACGCCCTCTCAGCAAGCGCGGGTGGCCTCGCGGATCGGGAAGACCGGCCTGGGCACGGTGTCGCGCTCGGTGTCGGCGGCCAAGGCCCTCGTCCGAGGCCTGGAGCGCTAGCGCGCCCGCCGAGCGCGACCGCCAGCCGCTGGCGGTCGAGGGCCTAGGCCGCCGAGCGCGAGAGGGCGGCCGGTACGTCGGAGGCCCGGCGTTTTAGGCGTCGGTCGGCGTAATACTGGACCTTGGCCGCGATCACCGGGTCCTCGCCACGGGCGAGCAAGAGCTGTTCGTCCGGTCCGAGCCGTCGGAGCTCGTCCGGGGTGACCAGGTCGCGGCCCTGCTCCGAGGCCGAGGAGCCGGCCGAGCGGCTGTAGTGCTTCCCACGGCTCTTCCCAGCCGACTGCGATTGGCCGAACACGGTGGTTCTCCCCGTCATTTTGCTGAGGTACTCGGCCGTCGTCTGGTCGGTGACGCTGAACGCCTGGATCACGTCGGCGTTGGCGACGAACGTCTCCCAGTCGCGCGGGTAGAGCCCCTTGAGCTGGGTGAGGTCCTGGAGGAAGGTCCAGACGCGGATCCCGTAGCCGGCGAGGAGCGAGACCGCCCGCTTGACCGGCGCCATCGGGCCGAGGTTGGCGAACTCATCGAGCAGGAACAGCACGCGCCGTCCACGGACCGGCGGCGTCCGGGCCAGCTCCGCGACGGCGCAGGCGATCACCAGCCGGAGCCAACGAGAGAACGTGTCGAGGCGGTCCGGGGGGAGGACGAGGTAGAGCGTGAACGGGCCGCGGCCGAGGTCCGCGAGCGTGAGCGCCGGTCCGGCGTGGGCGTCGCCGCTGGCGGAGCCGCCGAGCACGTGCTCCATGCGGGCCGAGTCGAGGAAGTGCGTGTGGCGCTGGGCGCTCGACACGACGCCCGAGCGCTCGCGGTCCTCCTTCTGCTGGAGCCGGTTGGCGGCCCGCTGGACGGCCGGGTGGAGGGAGTTCGCCATCGCCGCCATGAGCTCCTTGAACTTGGTGGGGGAGAGAGTCAGGAGCGCGCGGACGGTGAGGAGCGTGCGCGACGACCGATCTGGGGCCACCGAGGCGACGTGGAGCACGAGGCCAGCCAGGAGCGCCTTGGCCTCGTCGTCCCAGAACGAACCCGGAGAACCCGGCTCGGGCACGACGAGCATGTCCGCGATCATGGCCGCGTCGTCGACGGCGTCGGGGGAGGCGGGGTCGACGAGGTCGAGTGGGTTGTAGGCCCCGAGCGCGGAGCGCCGGAGGTCCGTTGGGAGGTCGAGCCGGTCGGCCAGGTCGAACGGGTCGAGCGCGACCACGCGCTGCCCGATCACGTCGCGGCGGTAGGCCGCTGTGAGGGCGAAGTTCTCGCCCTTCGGGTCGGTCACGAGCACCGAGTCTTCCGCCTCCAAGAGCGCCGGCACGACGGCCCCCACGCCCTTGCCAGCGCGCGTCGGGGCGACGGTGAGGAGGTGGCCCGGCCCGGAATACCGGAGGTCGGTCCCCCGATGCCGGCCGAGGAGGAGCCCGTCTTTGGACCGGAGGGACCCACCGTTGCCCCAGCTCGCCGTCCCGTGCGTGCCGGCGGCCCGGACCTTAGCGCTCCCCGCGATGGAACTGGCGACGACCAACCCGCCGAAGAAGCAGAGGCCGGCGACCAGGAACACAAAATTGCCGTCGGGGCCGCCCGCCTGGACGGCCCGCCACGCCCACCGGGCGCCGGCGTCGACGGGGTAGAGCGGCCCGACGGCCAAGAGCGCCAGCGGGACCGCCAGGCCCACCAGGACGCCGAACGGCGCCCACCCCCACCGGGCCTTCCCCCAGAGCGAGGCGACGGCGCCGACGGCGAGCACGGCGGCCCCCGCCCCGGCGGCCCCCGCGAGGTCCGCCGGCAGCGCGACCAGCGGCTCCCCGAGCGCGGGGTGGAACTGCGCCCGGTAGGCCAGCGCCTGCGTCGTGGCCACGAGCGCGAGGGCGGCCGGGAGACCCAAGACGAAGGCGGCCAGGGCGGGGCCGCCCGAGGGCGACGAGACCCGGGTGCGGACGGGGGATTGGGGGTCGCCTGACGGGCCGAGGCTCACGGTTAGCGGGGCGCGTAGCGGCGGAACCGGCCGACGTCGGGGGCCGCCGTGTAGGGACCGTCGAACTGCATCTCTCGCGCCAGGAACACCAGGAGCCGGTAGCCGGGGCGGACGGTGATCGTCGGCTGGACGTCGAGCTCGCGGCGGAGCACCTGCGTGGCCACGCGCGAGAGCTCGATGGCGACCTGGGCCGAGGCCACCGTCTGGGGCGAGAGGTCGACCCCGTCGCCGCTGTTGTCGGGCGTGGCGAGCTCGAGCCCGGTCCCGACCGCCGCCAGCGCGACGGCCGCGCCGAACACGCGGTCGAGGTGCCGGTCGGTCCGGTCCTGGAGGCCGGCCGCGCCCTGGAGGTCGACGCCCGGCAGACCCGGGAGCGGGACCACGCGGCCGTCCGGGAACACCATCGTCGTCCAGGCCACGAGCGCCCGGTTCTGGCCGTAGGCCACCTGGTCGTCGTACGCGCCGACGAGCCGCGTCCCCTTGGGGATCAGGACGTAGCGGAGCGAGGCCGAGTCGTACACGTCGCGCTCGACCTGGGCGATCACGTCGCCGGGCAGCTCGGAGTTCATCCCGTTCAGGAGCACGGCCGGGATGACGGTGCCCGGCAGCAGCGAGAGGGCGGGGGGCGCCGGCACGGGCGGGGTCGGTACCACCCCGTCCGCGGTGGGCGCCACGAAGAGGGGGGCGTCGCCCGCGGAGGGACCACGCTGGTCGGTCGAGCGCCGGACGAGCGGGCTGCGCCGTGCCCGCGTCTCGCGCGGGGGCATCTCCACGCGGAAGGGCTCGGCCGCCCCGCCGGCCCCGCCCTGGACGCGGCGGAGGAACTCCTCGCGCGTGACCGGCCCCGGCGGCGCCGCCAGGGCCGCCGACGGTTCCGGGGGTGCGACGGCGGCGGGGCGGGGGGCGCTCGCGGGCGGGGCGGCCGGCGGGGCGGCGCTGGCCGCCGCGGGCTCGGCCCGGGTCGGGTCCACGCCGAACGCGCGCATCACGAGGACCGTCTCGTCGTAGGCCGCCTGCTGGTCGGGGCGGAGCGCGTCGTAGGCCGCCTGCTGGTCGGGCGTCCGCACGCCGGGCGCCTCTGTGGGAGCGCCCGGCGTCTGGGGCCGGACGGCGAAGGGGCCGGCCGAGCTGCCCGCCGCGCTGGCCCCGGCCGATTGCCCCCCGACGCTGAGCGCGCCGGCGCCGCCGTCGACCATGAGCGCCGACGAGCGCGCCTTGAGGTACCGCTCGCGCCGCGGGTCGACGGGCGCCGCGGCCGTCTCGGGGGCCGCCGAGCGCTCCGAAGGCCTGGCCGCGTACGGGTCGCTGTACGGGTCGCTGTACGCGGGGTACGACGGCTCGGCGTAGGGCGGGGGCGCGTACGGGTCGACCGGCGCCGGGCCGGCACCGGGCGCCGGTTGGTACGGCGGCTCTTCGTAGACGAACGGGTCGGGATCGGCAAAAGCGGGGGCGGGGGGCGTCCGGTCGATGAACTCGGGCGGGGCGGCCTCTCGGACGGGGGCGTCCGCGGCGACGCGCTCGTCCCCGTCGCCGCCCGTGACGAGCATGAGGGCGAGGAGCACGAGCGCGACGAACCCGAGGACGCCCCCGAGGACCAGCCGGCGGTTGACGCCGACGGCCTCGTACCGGGCGTCCGTCGTCCCACGTGCGAACTCGCGGCCCTCCTCGAAGGCGCGTCCCCGGTCGAAGGCCTCCGTCTCACCGGGCTCCTCGCCCCGTGACGCCGAGAGGCCGGGGGGCAGCGGGGCGCTGGCCAGGGGCTCGGCGTCCGGGGGGGCGGTGGGCGAGAGCCAGCTGTCGAAGTCGTCCACCACGGGTGTCGGCGCGGGGCGGGGGTCGAGGGGAGCGGTCGGGTCGGCCATCGGAGTCGCGCGGAGCGCGGGTGTCGGCGCCTCGGCGGCGCGGGGTGGGGGGGGAGCGGCCTGCGGCTAGTCGGTGAGCCGGGCGAGCACCGCTTTCCGCTCGACCTGGCGCTTGCCGCCCAGGCCAAACAACCCCTTGCGGACGGTCGCACCCAGGACCAGCTCGGCCCGGCCGAACACGCGGTCGGTGATGTACCGGCCGTCGCGGAGCACGTAGTTCAGCGACTCGCGCCGACCGTCGGGGCCGAGCACGAACAGGGCCGGGGCGGAGCCGGAGCGCTGGGCGCGGTCGGTGAGCTCGATGTAGGTGTGGACCCCGTCGTCGTAGACCCGCCGGACCGACTCCTCGACCGCGTCGTCCCCGTCGACGCGGTACTCGAAGTGGAGGTCGGAGAGCGAGGCGAGCGTGCCGCCCTGGTCGGCGGCCGAGAACGCGGCCTCCGCGCCCAGGCCGTCCGCCAGCCGGGCCAGCGCCGCGTCGGGGTAGTAGAACTTGATGTGGCGGGCGTAGCGGCCCTGGGGGTTCTCGCTCGTGACGAGCACGTCGTCGTTGGACGGGGCCGCGTCGAGCGTGACGTGGTAGATCCTCCGGTCGGTCGAGATCACGAGGTTCGTCGTGATCCCGGTGTCCAACGGCTTCACCAGCACGATGGGCGTGTCGCCGCCCTGCCCGGTATAGCTCATCTCGTAGGCGAACCTTTCGGTGTCCCCGGCCGCCATCCCGAAGACGATCTCGCCCGGCTCCAGCTCGATGACCGACGCCCGCAGCGGGGCCGTCGCCAGGACCGGCTGGGAGTGGCCGTAGGGGAAGATCATCATGGTCGACTGGCGGAGCGTGCGGGCGCGTCCGGTGTCGCGGTATTCGTAGAGGAGCTCCGTCAGGGCGTCCTCCATCTGCGACGGCGTGACGACGACGGCCCCGGACGTGAACCCGTCCCCGACCGCGGCGCCGACGGGCGGCGGGTCGTAGGTGTCGAGCGCGGCGACGGAGACCTGGGACCGGGCCGGGCCGCTGGCGAGGGCGAGGGCGAGGAGGGGGAGGGCGAGTCGAGGGAACATCGGAGGGGCGCCGGGGCGCGGTTAGAGGCTGTCGGGGGGCGCCGGGGCGGCCGCGGTCGGACCGGCCGGGACCCGGCCGCCGGGCGCGTCGGCCGGGAGACCGTCGGCCGGGGGCGCGTCGGGGCTGGGGGCGAAGCCCGGGTCTTCGAGGACCCCGTTCCCGGCCAGCGCCGACCAACTCAGGTCGGTCACGAACACGCCGAGCGGGTTCCGCTGGATGCCCTCGGTGGTGACGGGGGGCTGGACCTCGACGGTCATGTAGCCCTCCCAAGCGCGTTCGCGCGTGCCGCCGCGCGTCGAGACCTCGGCCTCGTTCCAGCGGACGCGGTACACGCGGTCCTCGTCGTCGCTGCCGGTCGGGATGGGCAGCACGCTCACGATCTCGACCGAGCGGCGGAGCTCGGCGGCGAGCGCGCGCGGGTCGTTCTGGGGGTCCGAGAAGTAGCCCTCCAAGAAGTCGCGGGCGTCGCCCGCGATGTAGCTGTACGCCCGGAACACCGCGTCGCGCTGGGCCACGGGGTCGCTGTAGATCGTGCGGATGTCGGAGACGAACCGGGCCAAGCTGGCGATCACCACGCGGTCGCTGGCTGCGGGGACGGCCTCGGCGGGCGCCACGGCCTCGACCCGGCCGAGCCGGTCGACCTCGACCACGTACGGGACGGTCCGGCTCTGGAGCGCGAGCGTGACCAGGCCGACCAAGCTGATCCCGAGGAGCGCGAGCGAGAAGACGGCGACGAGCTGCCAGTTCCGTTTGCCCTTGGCCAAGTCCGAGAACGTGCGCGTGAACTCGTGGCGGCCCTCCGCGACCGACGGCGACTGGCCGGGCTTGTAGGCCCAGCCGGGGGGGGGGCTCCCGTCGCCGCCCGCCACCGCCGGCGGGCGGGGCTCGACGGCGCGGTTGTTCGGGCGCGCGGGGGCGGCGTCCGGCGCGCGGCCGGTCTTGAGGCGGGTCCAGAGGTCTTGAGCGAGGGGCATGGCAGGGTTAGGCGAGGGCGTAGAGAGCCCGCGCGAAGCCCGGCTCCAGACTGCTCGTGAGCTGGGAGCTGACCTTGGCGGGGATCACGATGGCGATCAGTCCGAAGCAGGCCGAGCCCCCGAGCACCTGGAGGAGGAGGGCCTTGCTGGTGGGGTCGGCGGCGAGCATCGGCCCCCACTGCGCGGCGATGTTCTGCCCGATGCCCACGAGGAAGAACAGCAGGAACAGCCGGATGCCCACAGCGAAGGCGTAGGCGACGAATCGGTCCGCGAGCCCGGCCGTCCCTCGGAAGGCGGCGAACCCAATGACGAGGGCGCCGGTGGTCAGGACCACGTAGGCCTCGACGAAGGTGAACACGACGAACGCCGCGATCAGGAGGTAGACGAACTCGATGAAGATCCCCGACAGGATCACGGTCGCCGTCGCGTCCCAGAAGCTGGGTTGCAGGTACTCGAACCCGGACGTTTGCTCGAAGTAGCCTTCCCGGAGGCTCGTACTGATCTGGGCGCCAGAGGCGAGGATGTCACCCGGGTTCATGATCGCCCCCGAGGACGTGCGCTGGCCGGCGGCCACGAAGCCGTCGATGATCGGCATGAACCAGAAGTCGAAGCTCGCCAGCAGCGCGAACACGAAGCCGAGCCAGCCCAACTTGAGGGCCAGCCCGCTCATCACGTCGGCCACTCCCCGACCCTTCAACCCCCACAAGATGCCCGCGAGCGCGACCTCGATCACGGCCAGGACGGCGAACGTCCCCCGCGCGATGCCGAGCACGATGGGCCTGGCGCTCTCCGCCGCGGAACGGTAGTCGTCGGTGATGAGGTCGAGCGACGAGGTCTGCGCCGCGACCGCCGGCGCCAGCAGGACGGTGGCCGCGGCGCATCCGACGACGAGCGCCCACCGGACGGCGGGGCGTCGGGCGAACCCGCCGGCGGGGCCGACGGGCAGACGGGAGCCCACGGGCGAGGGGTGCGTCATGGGGACCTGCTAGAGGGAGTCGTACGACCGCTTCGGCCGCGCGATGAACTGGTCCAGCGAGCGGCGGTCGCGGACCGACCGCGCGTTGGTGGCGATGCGGGCGACCTCCGCCGTTTCCAGGCGGTCGCCCAACGTGGAGTGCTCTGGGCCAGCCGTGGCGTAGACGAGGTACACGTCGTGGCAGACGCCGGGGTCGTCGAGCTGGGCGTCCATCGGCGCCGTCCCGTCGAGCTGAGCCCGGGCGAGGGCCTGCCGCGCCCGCGTGATCCCCCCGAGCGAGCCGACGGACAGGTCGGCTAGGGACGCGCGGGTACAGGCCTCGGCCGCGTCGTAGAACACCTCCGGGCGGCCGCCCAGCGCGTCGGCCCAATAGGCGGAGTCCACGACGACCGGACCCGCGCCCACCTGGACGGTAGGGCGCAGGCAGAGCTCGTGGGGCGAGCCCTCGACGCAGGCACGGAGCGCGGCGACGGCCGGGTCCACGCTCCCGGATCGGTCCCCGATGGCGGGCGGGTCCCCGCCGCTCTCGCCGCCGCACGCGGCGAGCGAGAGGGCGAGGACCGCGGCGAGGACGGCGGGGGGGGTGTGGGTCATGGCCCTAGCGGTTGAAGATGCTCCCGTTGTAGTCCCGCCCGCCCATCTGGCTCACCTGTTGGCGGTTGCGGACGGCGAGCGCTCGGGCCTGCTCGCGGGAGTACGCGAACTTGGCCGCCTCCTGCGCCTGGTCGTTGGCCGCCTGGTTGGCCTGGACCATGAGCATCTGCCGGACCATCTGCGTCTCCTGCGTCTGGTAGGCCTGGACCGACGCCTGGGCCTCGGCGATCTGCTGGGCCGACGTGGCCGTGCGGACCTGGGACTGGAGCCGCGCGACGTCGGCGCGGGACCCCGCGAGCTGGGTCGCCTGCTCGCGGAGCGCGCGGAGCGCGCCGAGCGAGCCGTCGAGCCGGCGCTGGACGTAGTTGTCGGCGGCCTCCCTGGGCGTCAACCCGCGGAGGTCCCCGTACGCCCGGACGAACGCGCCGTCGAGGTCCCGGGTCGAGTACGAGAGCGCCTGGCCGGACGCCACGGTCCGGTCTACCGCGCTCACGAAGGGGCCGACGTCGCGGAAGCTGTAGGACTGGAGCTTTCGGAGGTTGTCGCGGAACGCGCTGAGCTGGGAGCTCGCGTCCCGAGCTTGGTTGTAGATGTTGCGGCCGTTGGCCACCGACTCCATGATGTGCGCGGGGTCGATGACGAGGTCGGGCAGGAACGGGATGAGCCCCCGGGACTCCACCTGGGCACGGGGGGCGGGCGCGGCGAGGGCGACGAGGAGGGCGAGGGCGAGGGCGGAGAGGGTGCGTCGGGCCATGACAGTAGGGGGCTAGAGGGCGGGGGGGACGTGGGACGTGAGCCGGGCGGGGAGCCCGTCGCCGGGCGGCGGCGGGGCCGGCTCGCTGAAGAGGGTGGCCAGGCGGTCGGCGTCGGCGTCGAGGCCGACGCGGCGGAGCCACTCGACGGGCCACGCCGGGCCGTGCTCGGCGGCCATCTCCCGGACCGCCCGCTTGGTCTCGTCGCTGGAGAGCCCCGACGGCGCGCCGAGGAAGGCGAGCTCGGGGGGCGAGAGCGCCAACTCGAACTGGCGGGCGCCCGAGGGCGAGCGGAAGTAGTACTGCTGCTTGCGGACGCCCTTGGCCACGACGCCGATCTCGGCCTCGTTCAGACCGAGCTGCCGGTAGACCGCGGCGTTCACGGGGTCGGCGGCGGACGAGTTGGGCAGGAAAATGCGGCTGGGGCAGCTCTCGATGATGAGCGACGAGTTCTCGACCTCGCGGATCTGGGTCACGGTGTGGGCGACGATGACCACGGCCGCGTTCCGCTTCCTCAGGGTCAGGAGCCACTGGCGGAGCCTCTGGGCAAACAGGCTCTTCATGAGCGCGGCCCACGCCTCCTCGATCACGATGAGCGTGGGGGCGCCGGTCAGCTGCTCCTCGACGCGCCTAAAGAGGTGCGTCAAGACGGGCACGAGCACGCGCTCCGACATCGAGATGATGTTGGAGAGCTCGAAGACCTGGTGCTGGCCGTCGAGGACCCCGTCGCTCTGGGCGTCGAGGAGCTGGCCGTAGGCGCCCTCGATGGTGTAGGGGCGGACGAGGTCGCGGAGCCGTTCGTCGCCCAGGTTGACCATGAGCGCGGTCATCGTCCGGTCGACGGGCTCGTTGTCGGCCAGGAGCCCGACCGCGTGCGTGACCCGCTGGCGGTCGGTGGGCGAGATGCGGACGCCCTGGAGCTCGAAGAGGGTCTCCAGCCAGTCGACGGCCCACGCCCGGACGTCCGGGCGGTCCACGTCGCGGAGCGGCTGGAGCTCGACCGGGTCGCCGTCGGGGCCGGCGAGGTCGTAGTGACGCGCGCCGGAGGCGGTCCCCGAGAGGTAGTGCGAGTACCCCACGTCGAACACGTAGGTCTGAGCGTTCCCGTAGCGGCGCCACTGCGCCACCAGCGCGCCGACCAACACGGATTTGCCGGCGCCCGTGGCGCCGACTATGAGCGTGTGCCCCACGTCGCCCTCGTGCAGACACAGCCGGAACGGCGTCGTGCCGGGCTCCTTCCCCTTCTCGCTCGCCGCCGTCGCCCACAGGAGCGGGGGCGAGCCCGGGGGGAAGAACTGGCTCGGGACCTCCACGGGGCCGCCCCAGGGCGCCGTCAGCGGCATCGTGTCGGCCACGTTCCCGGTCGAGAGCATGGGCCGGCGGAGGTTCGCGCTCCCGTGGCCGGGCAACGTGCCGAGGAACGCGTCGACCGCGTTCAGGTCCTCGACGCGGGCCGAGAACCCGGCGTCGCGGAGCTTCTTCAGGACGGCCCGTGCCCGGTCGTCGGCCTCGCGGGCGTCGGCGGACGAGACGACGACGGTGGAGGTGGCGTAGCCGAAGCGCAAGTGCCCGGACGAGTTGACGCGGCGGGCCTCGGCGGCGTCGGTGAGCATCGAGACGGCGTTGGCGTCCTGGAACGCCGTCTGGGCGGGGTCGGGCGTGTGGACCTGGCCCTGGGCCGACTTCGACATCGACTGGACCCAGTCGGCCGCGCCCTTCCGCTTCTGGAACCACCCGAGCTGCATCCGCTTGATGCGGTCCTCGGCGGTCGAGGGCGAGAGCGGGATGAACCGCGTCGAGAAGCGGTAGGGGAACGGGAGCGCCGTCAGGGACCCGCCGTGCCCCGAGAACGTGGCGTCGGGGTAGCCCTGGACCGAGACCAGCCGGAGGTTCTGGTCCCCGATCTGGGGCTCGAACCCGCCGACGAACGGCTGGTCGCTCAGCGCGTAGTCGAGGTAGGCCCCGGTCGGGGGGACGCCGACGCCGTGTGAGAGCCCGGTGAGCGACTCGTGGAGCCCGCGCAGGAGCCGCGCCGAGCCGAGCCGGCGGACGCGGACGAAGCTGGAGACGCGGTCCTGGAAGGCGCGCGCGTCGTGGGCGAACTGGCCCAGGAGCCGGTCCCAGTCGATCCCGTCCTCGCCCCGGCCCTTGACGACGGCCCGGCCGACCGCGTTCATGAACGCGGCCGGGGGCGTGTAGGTGAGGTGGAGCGTGCAGGTCGTGTCGTAGTGGTCGGTCTCGGAGGTGTACGAGGCGCGGCGGACCTCGTCGATGTAGGCCGTCACGGGGTCGGGGAAGTGGCACCTCTCGCGGGGCGCGTACCCGACCGCCGGGCGGCGGACGGCGTCGACGTGGACCATCCAGCCGTCCCCGAGCGAGCCGAGCGCGGCGGCCACGTGGTCGGTCATCTGGTCGACCTCGCGGGGCGTGGACGAGATCTGGTCGAGGCCGCGGTACTCCCAGCCGCACAGGAACGAGCCGTCCTTGAGGAGGACGACGCCGTCGTCCACGAGGAAGCCCCAGCCGAGCAGGTCGGCCAGGGCGGCGGGCTCGCGGCGGTGCTCGCGGAGGGCGTCGAGGCCCTTCATGGCGAGGGCGCCGGCGGTCAGTCCAGCAGAGAGGGCGAGGAGGCTCATTACAGCTTGGGCACGGCGCGGGGCGCCCGGCGCCCGGGCTTGGAGGCGGACCCGAGCGGGTCGTAGACCGAGGACTGGCCGAGCGCGCGGGCGGCGATGGAGGTCATCATCGGGTCGCGCTTGGTGAGGGAGACGAGGACCGGGTGCACCACGGCGACGATCAGGCCGACGACGATGAGCGTGACCCAGGAGACCCCCATCCCGACGGCGACCGCCATCCCGAGCGTGGCCTCGAGCACCAGGAACGAGCGGTCGACGCCGGCGAACGTGGGCACCTGGATGAGCGACTGGTGGACGGGCCGCGCGCGGCCCGTCCCCGGGGTGCCGTCGGGTCCTGTGGAGCCGGCCGGGCTCACAGGGTCGCCCCGCCGAAGCCGAGCGTGGCCACGAGGGACGTCGCCCCCACGGCGATGCCGAAGCCGAGGGCGGCTTGGGCGATCCGCTTGACCCCCTCCTCGTGGCGGGTGAAGGCCCACATGATGCCGCCGACGGCGACCGCGATGACCGCGAGGAGCCGCGCCCCGGTGCCGGTGAGCCAGCCGGCGATGGTCTGGAGCGTGCCGTCGAAGGGCATGGACGCGCCGCCGCCGGCGGCGGCGTCGGGCGCGAGGACGAGGACGGCGGCGGCGATCAGGAGCGCCCGGCCGACGAGGACGGTGGTGGGGGTGATCTTGAGCGTGGTCATGAGCGTGCGCCGCTACCGGCGCGGGGTGTGGACGGGGTGCCAGTGTTGGCGGGGGCCAGCGAGAGCGCCGGCTTGGGAAACACGCCGGGGGCGTGAGTGGGGGCCAGATCCGCCGAGCGCGGTCTGACGGGTTCGAGGTCGAATCGGCCGTCGGTTTGCCCTCCGACGCGGACCATCTCGGTCACGCGGCGGCCCTGGGTCCCGCCCTGGATCACCACGACCAGGTCGACGGACTCCGCGATCAGCTCGTGCTGGGGCGGGACGCCGGCCCGCTGGGCGAGCCGGTTCATGCGCAGGAGCGCCCCGGCGGCCGTGGTGGCGTGGACGGTCGCGCACCCGCCGGGGTGGCCCGTGGCCCAGGCGTCGAGGAGGTCGAGGGCGGCCCCGTCGCGGACCTCGCCCACGATGATCCGGTCGGGCGCGCACCGGAGCGTGTGCTTGACGAGGTCCGAGAGCGTGAGGCCCTCGGTGGTCTGGAGCTGGAGGTGGTCGTCGGCGTCGCACTGGAGCTCGGCCGTGTCCTCCAGGATCACGAACCGCTCCCGGGGGAACTGGGCCGTCATCTGCTGGATGAGCGCGTTGCACAACGTCGTCTTGCCCGAGCCCGTCCCGCCGCAGACGAGGACGTTCTGGTGCGTGCCGACGGCGACGACGAGCGCCTGGCGCTCGTCGTCGGTCATCGTGCCGGCCTCGACGTAGCTGGCGAGGTCGTAGAGCCGGACGGCCCGCTTGCGGAGGACGAGCGTCGCGGCCGACGTGACCGGCGGGATGAACCCCTGGAGCCGGGCGCCCCGGAACGTGACGTCGGGCAGCTCGGCCTGAATGGTCGGGTTAGAGCGGTTGAGCGTGACGCCCTCGCGCGTGGCCACGGCGTTCAGGAACTGCTCGATCTGGTCGGACCGGAGCCGGACGCCCAGCCGGACCTTGCCCCGCGCGTGCGTGTCGGTGCGGACGAGCCCGTCGGCGTTGGCGTAGATCTCCGTCACGTCGTCGTCGGTGAAGAGCTCCACGACGGCGCGGCCGAGGTAGCGCTCCATGAGCCCGACGTAGCGTTCCGTCGGAGCAGTGGCCCCCGAGCCCCCGGAGAGTCCGGCGGACCCATTAGCAGCCAGGGGAGTCGTGGGGGCCATGCCGGACAGCGTTAAGTGGCGTAATACAGCGGGCGGGCGCGCTACCGATGGTAAACCGCCCTGTCGGTGAGTGGGCGCCAGTCTCAAAGAAGATCCCGTGTAGCGAAGGTAGGGGCTACCTTCGGCGGAGTCAACCGCGCCGACGATGGGCACCGCAAATAGCACCGCGAACCTCCACGACCGTCCCTCTCCGCCTCCGGCCCGGCGTCGGGCTCTGCCGTGGACGGTCGGCGGTCCGCTCCTGCTCGTGGCCGTGGTCGCGGCGCTCGCCCTGTTCGGGGTCAGGATCAACTTCACCGAGAGCCTGCCCCGGGGCTTCTACCTCTCGGCCCCCGTGCTCCCGCAGGACGTGAGGCGCGGCCAGCTGGTCACGTTCTGCCCCCACGCCGAAGCCGTCGCGGCAGTGGCGCCCTACCTCCTAGCCGGCTCGGCGTGCCCCGGGCCGGACGGCCCGGCCTCGCTGCTGGCGCTGGCGAAGATGGTCGTCGCCGTCCCCGGCGACACCGTCACCGTCGATTCCGCCGGCGTGCGGGTCGGCTCGGTGGCCCTCGCGCGCTCGGCCCCCCTCGCGTACAGCCGGAGCGGCCAGCCCGTGACGGCCGCGCTCGGGACCCACGTGCTCGGGCCGGGCGAGTTCTGGATGCACAGCTCGCGCGTGGCCTACTCGCTCGACTCGCGCTACTTCGGCCCCGTCCGCGACGTGCGGCGGGTGATCCGCCCGGTCCTGGTCGAGGGCGGACCCGAGATCGCCCCGGTCCAGGGGTCGCGCCCGCCGGGCGCGTTCGCGGTCGGGCAGTAGAGGGTCCTGGGCAGATTGGTGCAACGAGGTACGGTAGCGGCCTCGCCACTTCGCGTTCTACGGAGAGAGCGACATCGGGCCGCGTATCGAACGGCTCGTGTAGGCTCCAGACACCGTTCTGGCTCTCGACTCCCACCGCTTCTGCGCGGTCACTGGCCGAACGCGAAGCCAGAGTCCCAGCGGACGGAGCGGAAGAGAACCGGCCCCGGAGCCGCCCGAGGTGCGACGTCTGGCCGCTACCGTACCTCACGACATGAACCTGCCCACTAACCCAGTAGCCGTCTACGGTAGCCGTCTCAGGAGCGGTAGTCTTCCAGGAAGCACGTGGCCGACTCCTGACTGATCGGGTACGTCGAGACGAGGTAGGGGCGGACCCAGACGGCCCCCTCCGGCGTCAGCTCCGGGAACGACGAGAGCAGCCGCTGGGCCGAATGTTTGCGCAGCCGGAGGGCGATCTGACTGGCCGCGAGCTCGGGCCGGCCGACGAGCTCGACGTACGCGAGCCGGTCCGACACCTGGACGTCGAGCGCCTCGCACCCCTCCTCGGCCGCGATCTCCGTCAGGATCTCGGCCACCCGGTCCGCGACCTCCCCGGTCAGGATCGCGCGGGCGCGGCTCGTGACGAACAGGAAGTGCAGCCGGATCGAGTGCCGGGCGGTCCCAGAGGTCCGGTACGAGGCGCCGACGGGCATGGGGGCGGTGGTGGGGAGGGGGGGGGAAACCTACAGGCAGAGCCCCCGGATTACTCGGCGGCGTGGGCCTGGACTTCCCCGACCACCAGGGCCGCCAGCCGGCCGAGGTCGGTGTCGAGCCCGCGCGCGAGCGCCCAGAGGACGACGAGGCTGGGGTTCCGCTGCCCGGTCTCGATCCCGCTGAGGTACGTCGGGTGGAGACCGGACCGCTCGGCCAGGCCCTCCTGCGTGAGCTTTAGCCGCTCGCGCTCGCGGCGGACCACCCGGCCGAGGGCTCCCGTGAGCGCCACGGGAGGCGCGAGCGGGGGGTCACCGGGGGGCGGGGTAGAGGCGGCCATCGCCGCAAGAGACACCCCGCCCGGTCACGACATACATAGACGATCAGCGAGTATCTTTCCGCCTCCTGCCCGTTTAGGGAGACTTCGACGCGCGTCCCACGCACGTTCGACGTACCTTCTTAAACGCACGCGGGCCGCCCCTGGAGAGGGCGGCCCGCAAACTTCGTCCATACCGATTGCCTTTCAGCACCGAGCACGGACTCTAGCGAGCCACATGATACAACACCCCACGGTGTAGTTCCAGGTGTGACGCTCGGTGCGACGGGTTTTCGGTCCCTTCACCGAACCGATGCCCGATTCCCAACGCCCCGGCGACCGAGACGCCGAGGCCCCCCGCCCCGCCGGCGGTGCCCGTCTAGCACCCGGCGCCCGCGCGCTCAGGACGACGACCCGGATGGTCGAGGCAGCGTACGCGATCCACCAGCAGGACGCCTGGATCGCCCAAGACGTCCGGTTCATGGGAAGCCTGTTCATCCAGGGCACCCTGCCCCACCTAGATCCGGGCGATGTCCGGGAATACACGCGGGTCAACGGGAGACACAAGCTGTCGATTCAGGCGGGGTTGGACCTCGGGCTCCCCTACGGGAGCTACCCCCGCCTGATCCTGATTTGGCTGACGACGGAGGTCGTCCAGACAGGGTCACGTGAGGTCTACCTCGGCTCCTCGCTCGCGGCGTTCATGCGCGAGCTGGGCTTGTCCCCGACCGGGGGCCGGTCGGGGACCATCGGGAGGTTCAAGGACCAGGCGCACCGGCTGTTCCGGTCCCGGATCATGACCTCGTACTCCAACGAGAGGGAGACCGGGTACGCTGGCGAGACGGAGCCCGGGGAGTACGAGAGCATGGAGGTGGCCAGGAAGACCAAGACCTGGTGGGACCCCGGTGAGACGCTGGAGACCTCGGTGGTCGTGGGCGAGGGGCTATTCGAGCAGCTCACGAAGCATCCTGTGCCCATCGACATGAGGGTCCTGCGCGAGATCAAGCAGTCGGCCCTGGCGCTCGACCTCTACACGTGGGTCACGTACAGGCTCGACCGGCTGGCCCGGTCAGCAACTCCCGGCCGGCCGGTCGTGGTGTCGTGGAAGCAGCTGGCGGGCCAGTTCGGCACCGACGCCCAGGAGCACTATCACTTCGCGGCCGACGCTAAGAAGGCGCTCGCCAAGCTCAAGGTGATCTGGCCCGAGCTCTCGTACGAGACGCCCCGTGGCCGGCTCGTGCTCCACCCAGGGAAGCCCCACGTACAGAGGGGGCCGGCTGACAAGGTGGCGGAATAACCCCGCTGAGGCGGCTCCGGCAGGGTTGTCCACGCATATCCTCCGAGGAACGACCTGCCCAGCCCTCTCAGGAGGGTTGTCCACGCATATCCTCCGAGGAGCGCCACGCATATCCTCCGAGGAGCGCCACGCATATCCTCCGAGCAACCTGTATTCCCCCTATAAAAAAAACTCCTGTAACCTGAGCGGGCCGTTTTGTGAACAAGGCCGCCAGACTGGCGGCGAGCACCGGGTCTTCTGATAAGGCGGGCCGGTGCAATAATGGAGGCCGGCCAGGAGACGCCAGCGGCGAAACCAGGAGGGGCCGACGCCGGCGACACGCCCACGGCACAGAGGCCCACAGCCACCACCAGACCCTCAGCGAAACGCGCACCAACGAACCGGACCCGGGCAGAGGCCGTGCCCGGTCCACCGACAGCGCTCCGGTCCAGCCCGAAGCCGGGGATTGCACGCCGCCGCCGTGGAACGCTTGTAAGTCGCCCAGCGCCGTCGCAGACCCAGGCATCGACCAGAGGGCCAACGCGCAGCACGTGGCGCGCTGGGGGCCTCTGACGACCAACGAAGGGGCTCGGTCGGTCGTAGGATCGACGCCAGACCGA
>NZ_JAVRHT010000044.1:0-26040 GCF_031846415.1 Rubrivirga litoralis
CAGTGGATCAGTGGATCAGTGGATCAGTGGATCAAGGTGCCCGCCCCGCCCAGGTGGCGCAAGGGGCGGGGCGGCGTGTTGTTCTGGACTGCAAGGCGACGACGCAGTAGGCCGTCCACCGTGCCGCCCCGCCCGATGCTGGATGAGTCCGCTGATCTGCTGGTCATCTACGGCCGCCCCGCCCCGCTCACGTCAGCGCCCAGCCCAGCGCGAAGGCGACCGAGTACAGGAACAGCAGCCCCGCCGTCTTGCCCAAGAGCGGGTTGAGGACCGCCGGATCGTCCGACACCGCGAGCGTCCGCCCCAGCCGGCGGCCGAGGACGGCCACGAGCGCCGACGCCGCGAGCACGCCGACGTGGTCGCGCGAGACGAGCGCGAGCGCTGCCGGGACCACGAGCGCGCCGGACAGGCACGCGTTGTAGAGCCGGACCCCGAAGCCGCGCCCGAACCGGACCGCCAGCGTCCGCTTGTTTGCCGCCCGGTCCTCCTCGACGTCGCGGACGTTGTTGGCGATGAGGATGGCCGTCGCCAGGAAGCCCGGCCCGAGCCCGGCGACCAGGACCCACGCCGGCAGGTCCAGCGCCTGCACGTAGTACGTGCCCCCGACCGCGACCGGGCCGAAAAAGACCAGCACGAACACGTCGGCCAGGCCCGTGTAGGCGAGCGCGTAGCGGCCCGCCGTGTACGCCACGCCCGACGCAATCGAGACGAGGCCGAGCGCGAGCACCGGCCACCCGCCCCGCCAGATCAGGAAGCCGCCGGCGGCGACCGCGAGTGCGAACGCGACGGCCGCCGCCGCGCGCATCTGAACCGCCGTGACCGCCCCGCTCGCCGTCGCCCGGCGCGGACCTTTGCGGGCCTCGGTGTCGGCGCCGCGTACGAAGTCCTCGGCGTCGTTCGAGTAGTTGGTCCCGATCTGGATGAGGACGGCGCCCGCCAGCGCGCACGCCGCGGCGAGCGCGTGGAACGCGCCGGCCTCCCACGCCAGTCCGATCCCGACGAGGACCGGCGCGATCGCCGCCGGCAGCGTCTTCGGCCGGGCGGCCTCCAACCACAGACCCACGCCGGCGGGCGGGGCGGGCGTCGGGGGCGGGGCGGTCAGACGAGCCACAGCTCCAGGCGGTCGAGGAAGGCGTCAAGGGCGGGGCGGTCGGCCCGCTTCACCTTCAGCGTCAGCGCACCGTTCGCGGCGCCCGGAATCTCCGTCACGCGCTCCATCGGCCGCGTGCGCAGCGTGAGCGTGTCGCCCCAGAACCGGCGCGTGTGGCGGATCTCCTCCAAATCGGTCATGTCGAAGCTGTAGGTGCGGACCGTCTGCTTGAACGTCGGCAACGGCCACACCTGGACCTCCACGGCGATGTCGTCCCCCTGGAGTCGGATCGTGCCCTGCCCCTTGAAGTAGCCGCCGCGCAGGTCGAACGTGGACTTGGCTTTGAAAGGAACGCTCTTCATGGAGGATTGGGACCGCCCCACCCATACGCGCGGGGGCGGGGCGGAGGTTCGGACCACCCCGCCCAGACGACGGGGCGGGGCGACCGGGCGGATCGCCCCGCCCGAAGGCGGATGCGACGCGTCGCGTCCCTACGGGTGCTCCCACAGGGCGGGGTGGAGACGGGGCGGCGGAGTGAGGGCGGGGCGGCCGATGGAGCGGGGCGGCCACCCCGCCCTTTACTCATCACCCGTAACTCGTCACCCGCTACGGCCGGTAGCCGTCGGCGTCGAAGTCCGGCGGGCGGCGTTCGAGGTAGGCGTTGCGGCCCTCCTGGCCCTCCTCGGTCATGTAGAACAGCATGGTCGCGTGGCCAGCCAGCTCCTGGAGCCCCGCCCCGCCGTCTTCGTCGGCGTTGGCCGCCGCCTTGATCATGCGGATCGCGATGTTCGAGTTGGCGAGGATCTCGCGGCTCCACTGGACCGTCTCGCGCTCCAGGTCCGCGAGCGGCACGACCGTGTTGACGAGGCCCATGTCGAGCGCCTCCTGGGCGCTGTAGGGCCGGCAGAGGAACCAGATCTCGCGGGCCTTTTTCTGTCCGACGATCCGCGCGAGGTGGGCCGTCCCGTAGCCGGCGTCGAACGAGCCGACCTTGGGACCGGTCTGCATAAAGCGCGCGTTGTCGCTCGCAATCGTCAGGTCGCAGACCACGTGGAGCACGTGGCCGCCGCCGACGGCCCACCCGTTCACGGCCGCGATGACCGGCTTGGGCATCTTGCGGATCCGCGTCTGGAAGTCGAGCACGTTGAGCCGCTGCGTGCCCGTCTCCGCCCCGCCCTCGACCTCCTTGTAGCCGTGGTCGCCGCGGATACGCTGGTCGCCGCCGGCGCAGAACGCCTGGTCGCCGGCGCCCGTCAGCACGAACACGCCGACGGAGGGGTCGTCGCGGGCGTCGTCGATGGCCGCGATCATCTCGGTCACGGTCGTCGGCCGGAACGCGTTGCGGACCTCGGGCCGGTTGATCGTCACGCGCGCGATGCCGGCCGTATTGGTGCCGGCCGCGCCCTTCTCGTAGACGATGTCCTCGAAGCCCCCGACGCGCTCCCACTCGAAGGGGCCGGAGACGGTGGGGCGGTCAGTCGTGTGGTGGGCGTTCTGTTCGGCCATCAGGAGAGGAGGGACTGGAGGAGGGCGGCGAGGTCGGAGGGCCGCTCGGCGGCGACCATGTGCCCCGCCCTGCCCAGGATCACGGGCTCGACCGGACCCGCCCCGCTCGGGCGGGGCAGGCGCTCGGACATGGCGTGCGCGAGGGCGACGAACTTGGGGTCGAGCGCCCCCGCTACGGCCGTCGTCGGGGCGGTGATCCCCGCGAGCGCGCCCCAGTGCGACGGCTGCGCGCCCGTCCCCATGCCGCGGAGCGAGCGGCCCAGCTCGGACGCGTCGTTGTGAGCCGCGCGGTCGGCCACGAGGCGGTCGCGGAGGGCGGGGTGGAGGCTCGAAAAGAGCGGCATCCGGTACCACGCCCAGAGGAAGCCGGGCAGGTCGCGGGCGACGGCGACGGCGCGTTCGGCGTCGAGGCGCCGGCGCGCGGCCCGCTCCGCCTCGGTCTTGAGCCCCGGCGAGCCGGACACGAGCACGAGCCGCCGCACGCGGGGCGCGTGGCGCACGGCGAGGTGCAGCGCGAGCCGCGCGCCCATCGAGTAGCCCACGACGTCGACCGCCCCGCCGGTTTGCGGTCCGCCCACGCTAGCGAGCACGCGGTCGGCGGCCCCGTCCATCGTGTAGTGGCCGTCGTCCAGGCCGACGGCCGCGCCGTGCCCGGGCAGGTCGGGCGCGCGCACGTCGCGGGCAGGGAGGCGCGCGCGGACGGCGTCCCAGTCGGCCCCGCGCCCGAGGAACCCGTGGAGGAGCAGGACGGGCGGCCCCGCCCCGCCCGCGGGCGGGGTGGCGTCGGGCGGGGCGGTCACGTGTCGTCCCCGGCGAGCGCGGCGTCGACGGCCGCGGCGGCGGCGGCCTCGATCCGGCGGCGGAGCGCGGCCTGCTCCTCGCGGTCCGTCCGCACCTCGATCAGGGCGGACGCGCCCGAGCGGACGGCCCCGTCGAGCGCGGCCTCGAACGCCGGCATCGTCTCGGGCCGGTGGTACGCGAGCCCCACCTGGCGCGCGGCGTCCTCGAAGCCGAGCCCGTGGGGCGTCCCGAAAAAGCGCTCGAAGGTGTCGCTGTCGAGTTCCCCCACCCCGCCCGCGGCGACCGGCAGGCGGTGGAAGATGCCGCCGCCGTCGTTGTTGATGACGACGACGACGACGGGCGGGCCGGTGCGGAGGAGCGCCAGGCTGGTCTGGTCGTGGAGCAGCGCGAGATCGCCGGTGAGGAGGACGGCCGCCCCGCCCCGCCCCCGCACGTAGCCCGCGGCCGTGGCAACGGTCCCGTCGATCCCGCTCGCCCCGCGATTGGCGACCGCCATCACCTCGGGTCCCCGGTCCGTAACAGCGTACGATTCGAGGTCGCGGACCGGCATAGACGCGGAGGCGACGAGGGATACGAACGGGCGATCCCCCTCTGGCAACCCCGTCTGACGGGACACGCTGCGGGCGACGGCCGGCTCAGACAATCCGCTCGCGCCGCCGATCACCCGTTCAAGCACCTCACCGACCGCGGCCGAAGCCCGACCCCACGTTTGTTGCCAGCGAGTCGACTCCTGACGCGGGCCGAACGGCCAGACAGGGAGAGCCTCGCCTTCCCCGAGGTCCACTCGGTGGGTGACGAGCGCGTCGGCGTCCGTCCGGTCCCGCTCTGGACCGACCAGCACATACGTCGCCGGCTCCGACTCGCGGAGGTACTGCCCGAGCCGCTTCGAGACAAGCCGCCCCCCTAAGTGGACGACGGCCTCGGCAGGGCCGCGACGGCGGAACGACTCGC
The DNA here is from genome assembly GCF_031846415.1 of Rubrivirga litoralis. NCBI lineage: Bacteria > Pseudomonadati > Rhodothermota > Rhodothermia > Rhodothermales > Rubricoccaceae > Rubrivirga > Rubrivirga litoralis. The sequence goes on from NZ_JAVRHT010000044.1 coordinate 4,349, forward strand.
TCGTCAGGACTAGGTCGGCGTAGGGGACGGGCCGCTCCCAGTGCGAGGCGCCCACACGGAGGCCCGGCGACCGGAGGTCGGCCAGGAGGGGCCATCCCAGGCGCCACGCGACGTCGTCGGCGTCGAGCGAGGCGCCGTAGCCCGCGACGACCACGCCCCGCTCGACGCTTCGTAGGCGCTTTGCCAGTTGGTCGAACTCGGTCTGTGGTTGTCCGCCGGGCCACACCCGGCCGACCGGCTCGGTGAACCTCTGCGACAGGAGGCCGCTCCCCCACCGCCCCACCCCGCCCAAATACGCCGCCGCGTCGGTCCCGTCCGGCTGCGCCCCCAGCGGCTCGCGGAACGGGAGGTTGAGGTGGACCGGCCCGGGCGGGGCGGTCGCCCGGTGCGCGGCGTGAGCCGCCGTCGAGAGCACCCACCGCGCCGGCACGTCCGCCGTGGGGACCGGCCAGTCGAGCGACCACCGCGCGACGTCCTGGAAGATCGGCGGCTGGCGGACCGCCTGGTTCGCGCCCGTCTCGCGCAGCTCCGGCGGCCGGTCGGCCGTGAGGAGCAGCATCGGCACGCCGTCAGCGTCGGCCTCGACGGCGGCGGGGAGCAGGTTGGCGACCGCCGTCCCGCTCGTCGTGATCACGGCGGCGGGGCGGCCGGTCGCGCGGCCCCACCCCAGCGCCACGAACGCGGCCGCCCGCTCGTCCCAGTGCACGAGCGCCTCGGCCCGCGGGTTCTGCCCGACGGCGACAGCCAACGGCGTGCTCCGCGAGCCGGGGCAGACGACGAAAAAGGTCGTCCCCTGGCGGACCAGCTCTTCGACCAGAAGCCCCGCCCACAGGTGGTTGACGTTGGGCGCAGACGCGAGGTGAGAGAGCACGGGCGGGGTGGCGAAGACAACCGCCCCGCCCTCGTGGGGCAGCCGCAGGGACGCGGCTCGCTGCGTGGGCGGGGTGGGACGGGCGACGGAGCAGACCATCCCGCCCACAGCGCGCGGGCGGGGCGGGGCTCCTACGACTCGGCGCGGTCGGTGAGCCCGAGCACGCGCGCAAAGTCGCCGATTTTGTGCTCGATCTCGGCCCACTCCGCCGCCGGGTCCGACCCGACGACGATGCCGGCCCCGGAGTAGAGCGAGAGCGTGCGGCCCTCGACCAGACCCGAGCGGATGCCGACGGCGACCTCGGCCGCCTCCCGCCCCGCCCCGTCGCGCCCGACCCAGCCGACGGGGCCGGCGTAGAGCCCGCGGTCGAACGGCTCCAGGCGGTCGATGGCGTCGAGCGCGAGCGGGGTGGGCGTGCCGCCGACGGCCGGCGTCGGGTGGAGGGCGCGGAGCACGTCGAGCGCGCCGACGCCGTCGGCGAGCGTGCCGCGGAAGCCGGTGTAGAGGTGGCGGCCGCGCGCGAGCGTCATGGCCGAGGCGTCGCCGTCGTCGTCGAGCGACACGGTGAGCGGGGCGAGCGCGGCCGCGATGCGCTCGCGGACGTAGCCGTGCTCGCGGCGGTCCTTCTCGCTCCCCATCAGCTCGTCGCGGAGCCGGTCGTCGTCGGCGTCGGACGCCGCGCGCGGGCGCGTCCCGGCGACGGCCTCGGTCTCAACGGTCCGCCCATCGAGGCGGAACAGGCGCTCGGGCGTCGCAGTGAGGAACGCGGCCGGCGCGCGGTCCGCCCCGCCCGCCTCGACGAGCGCGTGGAAGCACCGCGGCGTGGCCGCCTCCAGCCGGCGGAGAAGCGCGAACGGGTCGACGGCCTCCTCGAAGGAGAACCGCGCGCGCCGCGCGAGGACCACCTTCTGGAGCGGGCCGGCGCTAGACAAGGCGCCCAGCGCCCAGCGGAGCATGCGGCCCCAGTCGGCCCGGTCGGGGTCGTCGCGGCGCATGAACGGGAGCGGGAGCTCGGCCGTGGCCGGCGCCGCGCTCGGGCGGAGCGCCTCGACGGCGGCGCGCGCGGCGTCCGGCGCCTCGCCCGGCGCCAGGTGCACGGCGACCGACGCCGCGCGCCCGTCCGTTCGATACTCCACGCGGGGGAGCACGAACCGGACCGCCCCGAACGGCGCCCACTCCGCCCCGCCCTCGGCGCGCGCGTCGAACCGGGCCGTCGCCGTGAGGCGCGCGTGGGCGGGGAGGGCGCCGAGGAGCCGGCCGAGCGGGGCAGCCACGGCCTCCAGCGTCAGCCCCTCAACAACGGCCGCGGCCCCGACGGACGCCCGCGCCTCGGCCTCGCCCCGCCCGCGCCAGTACGCCCGGTGCGGCCCGGCCTGCGCCTCCAGCCACCCGAGCGCGTCGGCGGGCGGGGCGGGCGCCTCGGCGCGGAGGACGGAGCGGCCGTCCCACGAGCGCAGCGCGTCGGCGAGGGCGCGGCGCAGCGGGGAGAGGGCGAGCGGGGTGGGGGCCGTGTTCGACACGCGGGCGGGGAGCGGCGGGGAGATCAGGAGCTACCTGAGCTGGAGGCTTCAGGTTTCAGAAAAAAATGAAAGCAACACGCGTTCCACTCTCCCCCGCCCCGCCCTGGAGCCTCTGCGATAGGTTCGGCGTCCTCGATCTGAGGCAGCGGCTTCGAGCACCCTTCGGGTGACGGGGTGCCGGGTACGAGGTACGGCCTGAGAGGGCTTCCCGGGCCGCGTACTCTGTACCCTCTCGAAGCGTGCTTTGGGACGTTGCGCCCACCGCCCCGCCCGCCGCGACCTTTTCCCCCGCCCCGCATGAACAAGCCCCCGATCGGACCGGCCCCCGGTAAGCGCGCCCACGTCGAGGCCATGTTCGACGAGATCGCCCCGCGCTACGACCTCCTCAACCGCGTGCTCTCGTTCGGGATCGACGTATGGTGGCGGAAGCGGGCCGTCGCCCTGCTTCGCGCCGGGCTGGACGGGCCGCCCCGCCGCCTGCTCGACGTGGCGACGGGCACGGCCGACCTCGCGATTGAGGCGCTCGCGCTCGGCCCGCAGGAGGTGGTCGGCGTCGACATCTCGGAGGGGATGCTCGCCGGCGGGCGCGACAAGCTCCGCCGGCGCGGCCTCGACCGCCGCGTCCGGCTCGTCCAGGGCGACGCCGCCGACCTCCCGTTCGACGACGGCGCCTTTGACGGGGCACTCGTCGCGTTCGGCGTCCGCAACTTCGAGGACCTGGGTGCCGGGCTCCGCGGGATCCGCCGCGTGCTGCGGCCGGCCGCCCCGCTCGTGGTCCTGGAGTTTAGCCACCCGACGGCGCCGGGCGTCCGGCAGGGCTACGAGGCGTACTCGAAGCACGTGCTCCCGCGCGTGGGCCAGGCCGTCTCGGGCTCGGCCGAGGCGTACGAGTACCTCCCCGAGTCGGTCGCCGCGTTCCCCGACGGCGAGGCGTTCCTGGACGAGATGCGCGCGGCCGGCTACCGCGGCGTCCTCGCGCGCCCGCTCACGTTCGGGATCGTCAGCCTCTACCGCGGGACGGCATGAGGGGAGGGATGGGGGATGGAGGGATGAGCAGAGGGCGGGGCGGCGCGTTGCCCACGGGTTCTCCACCCAGCCTCCGACCCTGGGCGCCATCCTGTAGCGGCGTTGCATGCAACGCCGCGACGCCAAGGCCACCCCGCCCGCGCCTCGTCCCCAAGACGGACCGCCCCGCCCACACGCCTGCGGGCGGGGCGGCCGTCTCTGCCCTCGTCCCTCATCGTCCCGCCTGGGCGGGGCGGTTCAGTCGGACCGGGCGGGGCGGCCCAAACACCCTCTGCCTATCCCTCTATGCCTCCCCGCTCTCTCCATGCCTCGACCGTCAGCTCAGCGGCGCCTCGACCCAGAGCACGGCCCGCTGCATGAACTCGGCGGCCCGGTCGATGCCCAGCTTCTGCTTGATGTTCGTCCGGTGCGACTCGATGGTCTTGAGGCTGAGGCCCATGACCTCGGCCACCTCGCGCGTGCTCTTGCCGCGGCCAAAGTGCTCGAACACCTCGAGCTCGCGGTCGGTCAGCCGCGAGACCGTCGGGGCGGGGTCGTTCCCGAACCCGAAGCGGTCGTTGAGGAAGCGCGTCCGCAGCGAGTCGCTCAGGAACAGCTCGCCCGAGATCACCTGGCGGACGGCCTCGACGAACCCCTTGGCCGACTCGTGCTTCATGAGGTAGCCCCGGGCGCCGGCCCGGAGCGCGCGCTCGGCGTAGAGGGCCTCGTCGTGGGCCGAGACGACGAGGACCTTGACGTCGTCGTCGATCGACCGGAGCCGCTTGATGAGCTCGACCCCGTTCACGCCAGGCAGCGAGAGGTCGACGATGGCCACGTCGAACTCGAGGTCCGCCGCCTGGTCGAAGGCGTCCTCGGCCGACGACGCCTCGCCGACGACGTCGAGGTCGGGCTCGGCGTTGATGAGGCTGACGTACCCCTCGCGCATCACGGGGTGGTCTTCGACGATAAACACGCGGTGAGTCATGATTCTGCAGAGGGTGGTGAGGGCCGTGGGGCCGTGGCAGGATAGCCCGCACCGCCCACTAGGCGTCCTAAGATTATCCCTTAGACGCTCTCTCCTCCCCGCCCTGTGGAGCCGTTTATGAGTAGGGCGCGGGGGACAGAGAAAGCCGAGTGTAGGGGCCATCCCCGCGCGGCCGCCCCGCCCTTAGGCCGCCCCGCCCCGGCGCACGACGGCGGCCGGGAGGTCCGCGAGCGAGCGGGCGCCGACGAGCCCGAGCGTGAGGTCGAGTTCGGCGAGCACGTTGCGGATCACCTCGCGGACGCCACGCTCGCCGGCCACGGCGAGGCCGTACACGTAGGGCCGCCCGAGGAGCACGGCCCGTGCGCCGAGCCCCAGGGCGAGGGCCACGTCCGCCCCGCCCCGGACGCCGCTGTCGAACCATACCTCGAGATCGCTGCCCACGGCCTCGACCACGGCCGGGAGCGCGTCGAGCGCGGCGACCGACGCGTCGACCTGGCGCCCGCCGTGCGTCGAGACCACGACCGCGTCGACGCCGTGCCGGACGGCCTCGCGGGCGTCGTCCGGGTGGAGCACGCCCTTCAGCACGACGGGGAGACGGGTCATCGCCCGGAGCTGGTCGACCTGCGCCCACCCCAGCGACGGCCGGCTGTAGGTGCCGACGAACCGCTGGACGGCCTTCCGCGCGCGGCCGCTCGTGAGCGCCGGGCCGGTCGGGCCGGGAAACCGCCGGGCCTGCCCGACGCCCGCGCGGACCGTCGAGACGGACAGGGGCGGGGCGGCCGCGGCGTCGGGCAGCGGGTGGTCGAGCTTGCTCAGGAACACGGGGTCCGACGTGTACTGGGCGATCCCCTTGCCCTGGAGGAACGGGAGCGCGGCGAGGTCGAGGTCGCGCGGCCGCCACCCGAGCAGCGTCGTGTCGAGCGTGAGCACGACGGCCGAGCACCCGCACCGTTCAGCGCGCTGGACGAAGCTGCGGACGAGGTCGTCGTCGGTCGACCAGTAGAGCTGGAACAGCCGCGGCGCCCCGGGCCGGACGGCGTCCATGTCCTCAGCGCACGCCTCCATGGGCACGCTGGCCTGGCTCGAAAACACGAACGGGACGCCTTCGGCCGCCGCCGCGCGGGCCACGGCGAGGTCGGCCTCGGCGTGCGCCTCCTCCAAAACGCCGATCGGCGCGAGCATCAGCGGGGCGGGGTGGCGCGCGCCCAGAACGGTCGTCGACAGGTCGCGCTCGTCCGTCCCGGCCAGCTGGCGGGGGACGAGCGCCCAGCGGTCGAACGCGGCGCGGTTAGCGTCCTGCGTCCGCTCCAGGCCCGCCCCGCCCGCGACGTAGGCCCACGCGGCCGGGCTCATGGCGCGCCGCGCCGCCTCGGCGAGCGCGTCGGGCGCCACGGGGACGGCCGGCGTGCGGCCGGCGACGCCGTCGAGGAACACCTCGCGCTGCCGGCGCGACCCGGGGCCGAGGTGGAAGTCGGGGTCGAAGGGCACGGGTCGGTGAGTCGGTGAGTCGGTGAGTCGGTGAGTCGGTGAGTCGGTGAGTCGGTGAGTCGGAAGGTGCCCGCCCCGCCCGCGTCGCGCAAGGGGCGGGGCGGTGGATTCCGGTCCCGCCCCGCCCCGCCCTGCTCCCCCGGCCAGCCCGTAGCCGCTCTACTGATCTTCCTGACCCACTGCTTCACCGATCCTACTGCCCACCGGAGCCGGAGCCGAGGCGGGGTGGCGTGAGTCCTCGAAGATCCCCGCCCCGCCCGCGCGGCGCAACCGGGCGGGGCGGCGGTCCCGGAGCGCCGTTCTGGAGCGGTCCGCCCCCGCGCGCGGGCGGGGCGGGCACCGACCCATTGACCTACTGCCCCCCTAACTCACTGGCCCGGCGGCGGAGGACGAAGTAGTCGACGCGCGCCGGCGTGGCTGCCGGGTCGCGCACGCCGAGGCCGTCCGGGTAACGGAGCGCGACGGGGACCGAGCCGGAGGTCGTGTCGCGGGCGATGTCGGCGTAGTCAACAACGGCGCGGAAGGCGCCCGGCTCAAGCGCCCGGTCGTACGCCTCGCCCTGGCTGGGGACGTCGAACGCGACGCGGACCGTGGCCGGGTCGAACTGGACGGCCTCGACGCCCGGCGGCAGGTTCTCGACCTCGACCGGGACGTCTCGGCTGGCGCCGGTAAACTGGCCGACCTCGACGGACACCATCGTCGACCGCGCCGACGGCGTGAGCAGGCCGCCGAACGTGTCGCTCAGCGCGACGACGCGCGAAAAGTCCTCGTCGACGTCCTGGGCGACGAGCGTCTCCGTCGGCCAGTCGGCGAGGCGGCCCAGCAGCGACTGCGCGCCCGACACCGTGACCGAGTCGGGCCGGAGCACGGGGGGCCGGAGGAGCCCGTAAGACGGCCGCGTCTCGATGCTGCGGCGGAGGCGGATCGGGAGCCGCCGCGTCGTCCGCGCGTCGAGGGCCAGGTCGACGACGCGCGGCTGGACGCTCTGGACGCTCACGCCCGACGGCAGCCCCCGCTCGCGGAGCGAGGACGCGAGGTCGACGGTCGGCCCAGTCGCCGCGATGCGGATGGCCGGGCGCCGGCGCGTGAGCGTGAGCAGCGTCCACCCCTCGCCCTGGAGCGTGACCGTCGCCGAGGTCGGCGGCGGCTCGCGGAGGGCCTGCCCCGCCGGCAGCGACGCGACCTGGACCGGGACCTCGACGGCTACCGAGTACGCCTCGCGCATGCTGAAGCTGAACCACAGCACGGCCGCGACGACGAGCGAGAGCCCGAGCGCCAGGCTCCGCCGTCCGGCCTCGTCGTCGGGCGGGGCGGGGCGGCGGGACGGAAAGAGCGACCGGAGCCGGCCGCGGACGCCGGGCCGGTCCCAGCGCTGCGGGGCCGGCGCGCTCACCGGGCGTCGAGATCGCGGAGGAACGCCACGAGCTCGTCCTTGGTCGCCCGCGAGATGTCGCGGCCCTGGAGCGCCGGGTCGTCGCGGTCGCGGGCCAGCACGCGGAGCTCGCGGACCGTCCGGTCGTCGTAGTCGGCCGCCCCGCCCTCGTCGGAGGGCACGTCGCTCCCGTCGGCGTCATCCATGGGCGGGGTGGACGCCGCCCCGCCCCGCCCCGCGCGCGGGGCGAGCAGGCGCCAGACGCCGTCGGACGGGCTCGGGATCACGTGGCTGGCCGCCACGCGGCCCACGCGCGCCGCCGCCGCCGCGCCCGCGTCGACGGCCGACTGCACGGCGGCCGTCTCGCCCGTCACGACGTGCGTGACGAGGCCGGGCACCGTCCGCTGCTGGGACACCAGGCGGACGTCGGCCGCCTTGAGCATGGCGTCGGCGGCCTCGACGGAGGCCACCAGCCCGAGCGTTTCGAGCAGGCCGAGCGCGCCGGTCGGCGCGCCGTCGCCGTCGGGGGCGGGGCGGGCCACCGGGCTACTCGCCCGGGAGGATCCCCTCGACCTCGGTGTGCGGGCGCGGGATGACGTGGACCGAGATCAGCTCGCCCACGCGCTCGGCCGCCGCCGCGCCCGCGTCGGTCGACGCCTTGACGGCCCCGACGTCGCCGCGGACCAGGACGGTGACGAAACCGCCCCCGATCTGCTCTTTCCCGATCAGGTTCACGCGGGCGGCCTTCACCATCGCGTCGGCGGCCTCGATGGCGCCGACGAGGCCCCGCGTCTCGACCATTCCGAGCGCGGCGCCGTAATCTCCGTTGGGCATGTCAATCGTGTGCTAGAGAGCCGGCGGCGGAGGGTCCGGGCCGGGCGGGGAAGGTAGCTCCCCGTCGGATCGGGTGTCAACGCGGGCGGGGCGGTCGGCCCTCAGCGCCGGAGCACGCCGGCCGCGCGCGCGATCTCGGCCCGGCCGTAGACGCCGAGCGCGACGAGGAGCGCGGGGTAGGCCAGCGCGATCCCGCCCCGCCCCGCCAGACGCGCCGCCGTCGGCCACGCCGCCGTGGGCTGCGCGAGCGCCCACAGCCCGGCCACGAGGGCGACCACGACGGCGAGCGCCCTCCACGGGTAGGCGACCGGCGTCGAGCGCTGCCCCAGCCGGGCCGTCACGACGGCGAGCGCGGCGTAGGCCACGAGCGTCGCCCACGCGGCCCCGGCCGCCCCGAGCGCCGGGATGAGCGCGAGGTTGAGCGCGAGGTTGAGGACCGCCGCCCCGCCCACGGTCGCCGCGACCGCGCCGGTCCGCCCCGCCGCGTAGAGCACGTTGACGACGACGAAGTAGAGGCCGTAGAACGCGAACCCGCCGCCCACGAGGACCGTGAGCCCGTCGGCCTGCGCGTAGGTCGGGTCGTCGGGGAACAGGACGCGCGCCACGTCGCCCATGAACAGGCCCAGCCCGAGCACCATCCACCCCGCGACCGCCGCGAGGTGCCGGAACGACTGGCGGTGGATCTCGGCGTCGCCGCCGCCCCCCGCCCCGCCCCCGAGCGCCTTCAGCCCCAGGACCGTAAACGCCAGGTTGAAGCTCTGGACCAGGAACACGTTGACGACGCCGCCGAACCGCGACGCCACCTCGTAGACCGCCGTCGCCTCGCCGCCCAGAAAGTGGAGGAGCAGGAAGCGGTCGCCCAGGTTGAGGAACCGCCCGGCAAAGCCGGACACGACGAGCGGGAGCCCGAACACGAGCATCGGCCGGACGAGCCCCGCCGCCACGCGGCGGTCCACGCGCGCGAGCAGGAGCGGGGTGGTGACCGCGGCGAGGGCGACGGCCGAGACCGCGTACCCCTTCATCACGCCGACCAGCCCCTGCCCCTGGACCACCAGAAACCACAGGACGGCGGCCACCAGGAGCCCCATTTCGAGCGTGCCCAGGAGCACGAACGCGCCCGCCTTCTCGCGCTGCCGGAGCACGGTGTAGGCCACGTCGGCGACGGTCTTGAACCCGACGTAGACGGCCAGCCAGCGGACGACCTCGGCCCGCCCCGCCATCCCGAACGCGGCGGCGATGGGCGGGGCGGCGGCCCACCCGAGCGCGGCGACCACGCATCCCGCGACGGCCGCGAGCGCGAGCGCCGTCGCCGGGACCGCCGCCCGCTCGCGCTCGCCCAGCGCGGGCGACGACGCAAACTGGATGATCCCCAGCGGGAGGCCCGCGCCGGCGACGAGGAGCGCGAACGCCTTGGCCGCGTCGAGCCCGCCGAGGACGCCGAGGTCCGCCTTCGGGAGCACGTCGGGATCCGCGTAGAACACGAGGAGCACGAACCCGCTCGCCTTGGAGACGACGCTGGCGAGGGCGTAGACCGAGCTCTGGCGCGCGAGCCGGCGGAGCATCAGGCGGGAATCGGCTGGCCCGGCGGCCGCCCCGCCCGGAGCGCGTCGTAGAACGCGACCAGCCGCCGGCCCTCGGGCGCCCACGTGTAGCTCGCCTCGACGGCCGCCCGGCCCCGCGCGCCCATCGCCTCGGCCTGGGCGGGGTGGTCCAGGATCCACCCGACGGCCCGGCCGAGCGCGTCCACGTCGAGCGGGTCGACGAGAATCCCGCACTGGGCCGGCTCGACAAACTGGCGGATCACGGGGAAGTCGCTGGCGACGAGCGGGAGCCCGGCGGCCATGTACTCGAACAGCTTCGTCGGGTACGCTTCGAGGTACTTCGGCGTCGGGTGGAGCACCGAGAGCCCAGCGCGGACGCCGCCCAGGAGCGCCGCGACGGCCGGCCGGTCGAGGACGCCGTGGACGACGACCCCGCCCCGCCCGCGGAAGGCGTCGGCGAGCGCGGGCGGGTGGAACGGGCCGGCCAGGTGGAGCGTCGCGCCGCGCCCGGCGACGGCCCGCGCCATCTCCTCGGCCCCCCGCGCGCGCGTGATCGAGCCGACGTAGGCGACGGCCGCCGGCCGCTCGGCGTAGGGCGCCGCACCGGGCACGGCGAGCTCGCCGAGGAGCGGGAAATTGCGGACGAGCGCCGTCTTGGCCGCCGGGTACCGCCGCGCGATGGCCGGCTCGGCCGCGACGACGCCCGCGAACAGCCGGCCGCCCAGCGCCTCGGCCGCCCCGTACGCCCACCCCGCCGGCCGCCGGAGCCGCGCCGGAATCCACGGCTGGTGGAGCGCCTGCCGCGGCGTGTCCTCGTGGGCGTCGTAGACCACGCGCCGGCCGCGGAGCGCGAGCGCCAGCCCGTGCGCCAGCAGGTCGGCGTCGTGGAGGTGGAAGACCGTCCGCGGCCCGGCCTCGGCGAGCGCCCGGCGCACGACGGCCGGCGTCGTGCGGAGCACGCGGTCGCGGCCCGTCGCCGGCCGCTCGACGCCGTAGACCGCCACCCCGCCCGGCCCGACGCCGTCGCCGTCGTGGGGGAGCACGAGGCCCACGCGGAGCCCGGCCTCGGCCAGCGTCCGCGCCTCCTTCTGAGCCACGCGCGGGTCGCCGGCCGTGTGCGTCGTGGCCAGGTGGAGCACGTCGGGCGGGGCGGACGCACGCGGGGCGGACACCGACGGCGCGGGCGGGGCGGTCACGGGCGCCGCCCCTCGACGGCGTACCACCGCGGCGTCACGCGCCGGAGCGCCGGGCGCACGCCCAGCGGAAGGCCCGACGACGCCGGCCGCCACCGCTCGCGGCGGACGACCTCCCAGCCGGCTTTTTCGAGGAGCCAGTCGAACTGCCAGTCCTCGAACTCGTGGAAGTGCCGGTCGCGCGGGTCGGTCGCGCTCCGGTACGCCGGCGCGAACCACAGCCGCCGCGGGACCGTCGCGAACAGCCGCCGCGCCGGCGACGCCCGCAGCACGCCGAGCGGGTTGACGAGGTGCTCCAGGACTTCGAACGCAACGAGTGCGTCGGCCGGGGCGCCAGCCGCCTCGGGGCGGTCGTCGAGGTCCGCCCCGCCCGTGTTCTCGACGGCGTAGCCCGCCGCCCGGAGCTCGCGCGCGAGCGCGTTGTCCGGCCCCACGTCGAGGAGCCGGGCCGGCGGCGGCAGCCCGGCGCGGACGAACGCGAGCGTCCGCTCGAAGCGGTCGCGGTGGGCGGCGGACGGGGCGGTGGCCGAGGACATGGCGGAAGATACCGGGCGGAGCCGAGGGCTGAGACCACCCCGCTCGCGTGGGCGGGGCGGTCGAATGGGCGCTGGGGTACGAGGTACGGCCTCCGTGCCCGGCACTCCATACCCCGTGCCCGACCAAAACGCGGACCTGTCAGTGCGCGCCCGCCCCGCCCACGGGTGCCCGGGCGGGGCGGCGACCACACCGCCCTACCCGCCGCCCCGCCTTCTCCGCTCCACCACGGCCTCGCGGATGACGTCCGCCAAGCGCGCCGTCTGCGCCCGGCGCGTGTACGGCGCGAGGCGGTCCCGCCGGGCTCCGTCGAGCGGTGCGCCCGCGGCCCAGGCGTGGTAATGCGCGCCGAGCACGGCGGTCAGGCCGTCCACGTCGTCGCGCGCGACGAGGGCGCCGCCGCCGGTCTCGGCCAGCAGCGCCGCCGCGTCCCCGTCCGGCGGCCCCACGCCAATGACCGGCCGACCGGACGCGAGGTACTCGTAGAGCTTGCCCGTAACGAGCCCCTCGGCGTGCGGCCAGTCTTCGAGCACGAGGAGCAGGGCGCCCGCCCCGGCCATCTCGCGGACGGCCGCGTCGTGGGGCACGTAGGGGACCACCTCGACCGCCTCGCGCAGCCCGTACCGCCCGACCGCCTCGGCCACGGCCGCCGGGACGTGCCCGACGAGCCGGAGCCGGAGCCGCCCCGCCCCGGCGGTCTGCGCCCCACGCGTGCGCAGCCGCGCGAGCGCCTGGAGCACCGGGTCCGGCGTCCCGTAGAGCGTGCCGACGTGTGTGAGTGTAAAGCGGTCGGTCGGCGGGCGCCCCTCGACGCCCTCGAAGTCCTCGGCGTCGAACCCGTTCGCGACGACGGCGAAGGCGCGGGCGGGGCGGTCGACCTTCGCCGCGAGCAGGTCTCGCCACCGCCCGCTCACGACCGTCACGCGGTCGGCCGCGTGGAGCACGGCCCGCTCCAGGCGCGCGTCGGCCCACTGAGCGGGGCGCGTACGCGGGAGCCGCTCGTAATAGTGGATGTCGGTCCAGGGGTCGCGGAAGTCGGCCACCCACGGCAGGCCGTCCCGCCGGAGCGCCCGCCCCACGAGGTGCGCCGAGTGCGGCGGACCCGACGTCAGCACGGCGTCGAACGGCCGCGCGCGGTGGGCGCGCCGCGCCGCGCGGACGGCGAACGGGACCCACCCGACGCGGGCGTCGGGGACCACGAGGTTGGCCCGGACCCACCGGGCCGCCCGCTCCGCGGCCCCGGCCGGCGCGCTCCGCAGTTGGTCCGCGACGGCCTCCTGGCGCGTCCGGCCCGTGAGGCGGCCGTAGAGCGCGAACGGGTCGGGCGCCGGCGTGCGGAGGACGGCCACGCCCGACGGGACGTCGGCGGCCATCGCCGGGTCGAGCTTCGGGTACGCCCCGGCCTCGACGGTCAGCACCGTGGGCTCGACGCCGGCCGCGCGGAGGTACTTCGCGAACTTCAGCGTCCGCTGCACGCCCGCCCCGCCCGCCGGCGGGAAGTAGTACGTGACGAGGAGGAGACGGATGGGGGAACGGGGAACGGGGAACGGGGAACGGGGAACGGGGAACGGGAAGATGACCGCCCCGCCCGCTGGATGCCAGCGCAGCGCGCGTAGCGCCGTTGCGTGCAACGGCGTAGGGCACAACGCGGGGGCGGGGCGGCGTCGTAGGGCAGGACGCGGGGCGGGGTGCTTGAGCGGGCGGGGCGGCCCCACGCGACGGTCCCGCCCGTCACTCATCGCCCGTCACACGCCCGCCCTGCCCGCTACACCGGCTCCTGTCCGCGGCGGTACCACAGGAGGCCGCCGACGACGACGACGCCCCCGTACGTCAGCAGCGTGGCGATCCACGAGATCAGGCGGCCCGTCCGCTTCGTCTCCGGCACGTAGCGCATGGTCACGATGTGCTCGCCGGCCGGGACCGGCACGCCGCGGAGCAGGAAGTCCGTGCGGAGGATGGGCGCCGGCTCCGAGCCCACCGTCACCGTCCACCCCGCCGGGTAGTACACCTCGCTCGCGACCAGCAGCCGCGGCCGGTCGGTGCGGACGCGCCACACGATCTCGTCCGGCTCGAACCGCTGGAGCTCGACCGACGCGGCGCCCGAGTCCGGGGCCGCCCCGCTCCAAGCCGCCGCCCCGCCCGGGGGCGGGGCGGCGAGGAGCGCCGTCTCGCGCGGGTCGAACGCCGGGTCCCGGATCGCGGCCACGAGCACGTCCTCGTCCGGCACCACGCGGACCTCGTCGGCGAGGAAGGCGCGGGGGAGCGCCGTCGAGTCCTCGGACACCACGAGCCCCGTCTGCGGGTCCTGGAACACAGGATCGAGCCCCGGCGGCACGCCCGGCGCCACCACGTAGCGCGTCGAGAGCAGCCGGAGCGCGTTCGGGTTCAGGCCCGTCTCGTCGTCCGGGAGCAGGCGGTCGAAGTAGTCCTGGATAAGCGTGAGCTTGGCCCCGTGGTACCCGCCGACCGACTCGTAGAAGTACGAGGGCACCGCGTTCTGCGTCGGGTTCGGGGGCAGCACGCGGAAGCGGCCCGCCCCGCCCGCGGCCTCGACCTGCTGGACCACGAACTGGTCGGCCGCCGTCTCGGGGATCACGGCCTCGACGCTGGACCGCCGGCGGAGCGCGTCGTTGTCCTCGTTGAAGTACCGGCGCCCGACGCCCCACAGGTCGACCGTGACGAGGAGGGCGAGGCCGGCGAGGACGGCCCACGACGCCGCCCTCCGCCACAGGAGGAGCGCCACGAGCCCCAGCGCGAGACCGAGAAAGAGGAGCGACCGCGCGGCGTCGGCGGCGAACAGGCCGGCGCGCTCGGCCTCGACGCCCGAGAGGTACTGGTCGGCCGCGGCGCGGACCTGGGGGTCACCCGGCGAGAGCCCGAACTGCTGGGCCGCCGCCGCCTGGACCTGGGCCGCCTCGCCCGCGCGCTCGAACGCGAGCCCCGCCCCGCCCGCGAGCCACAGGCCGCCGACAAGGACGGCGAGCCCGGCCCCGACGATCAGCACGATCCGCCGCTTGCGGTCCTCGGCCTCGGTCGTCGCCTCGCGGCGCTGGAGGTAGTACGCGCCCCACCCCGCCAGGAGCGCCAGGAGCAGGACGGTCGCCGCGAGCCACGTCTCGGGCACGCGGAACGCGTTGAAGAGCGGGATGGCCTCGAAGGCGAAGCGGTTGAGGGCCGGGAAGTTCTCGCCCAGCGCGAACAGGACCGTCAGCAGCGTGGCCACGCCGAAGGCGGCGACGGACCGCCGCGCGACGCCGGCCACGCCGACGAGCGCGAGGAGCGCCACGACGGTCCCCACGTAGTGCGGACCGGCCGTGAACGGCTTGCCCCCCCAGTACGTCGCCCCGCCCCCGCCGTAGGCGTTGGGGATCACGAGCGTGAGGAGCTCGCCGAACCCCTGACTCCACGACATGGCGTACGCCCACCCGAGCCCGCCGCCCGGGCTGGCCGCCCGCGTCGTGAACGCCTTGTACTCCCACTGCGCGAGGTACGGGTCGGCCACGAGCGCGAGCCCCAGGGCGCTGCCGACGACCAGGAGGCCCGTCGAGACCGCGAACGCCCCGCCCCGCCCCGCGCGCACCGCCGCGACGCCTTCGGCGATCCACCAGACGGCGGCCACGACGACCACGTAGTACGTGATCTGGACGTGCCCCGCCCGCAGGTTCACCGACGCCGCGATGGCGAACAGGAGCACGAGCAGCGCGCTCATCATCTTCGACGACTCCGGTCCGCGCCGGACGAGCGCGCCGAAGGCCAGGAGCAGCCACGGCGCGTAGGCCAGCGCCACAAACTTCGAGTTGTGGCCGGCCGTGAGGATGACCGGGAGGTACGTCGAGAGCCCGTACCCCACGGCCCCGATCACGCCGGCCAGCGACGACCGCGTGAGGTAGAACACGAGGGCGTACATCCCGCCGAGCAGGACCAGGAAGTGGGCGACCGGCCACAGCCCGATCCGCCGCAGCACGCGCGCGACCGAGTCGGCGCCGGGCACGGCCGGGCTCCCGATGATGAGCGTGCCCGGCATCCCGCCGAACACGTTGGGCGCCCAGTTCGCCTCGTCGCCCGTCGCGGCCTCGTACTGGAGCATGGCCTCGGCCGTGGCCCGCCACTGGACCGTGTCGCCGCCGACGAGCGTCCGCCCGCCGAACGTGGTCGGCCAGAAAAAGCCGACGGCGACGAGGAGCAGGAACGCGAGGCACAGCCCGTGGCGGGCGGCGCCGGGGAGGCCCTCCCACCACGTCGCCTCGCGGAGGGCCGGCCCGGCGCGGCGGACGCGGCTCCGCGAGCGCCAGACGTCGTTGCCTTCGAGCGGGGCGGGGCGGTTGGAGCGGCGCGAGGTCCGGCTCTTCTGGGTCTTGGCCATGCGTGCAGTCTACGCCCGGGCGGGGCGGGGGAAGGAGCGGCAGCGCCAACGCCCGGACCCGCGGGCTGGCGCCGCCCCGCCCCGCCGCCGCCCCGGATTCGACGACGCTTGACGCGGCTCCGCCCCGCCCCGGGCGGCCTACTCGCCCTCGTTCGTACCGGGCGGGGCGGCGTGGCCGACCGTCCCGTACCGGCCGAGCTCGGCTTCGAGCGCCGCCCGCACGCGCTCGCCCAGCTCGCCCGCGTCGCGGCGCCGGAGCCCGGCCGTCGGGATCGGCGTGCCCAGGACGAGGTGGACCTCGCCCGGCCGCGCCGCGAGCGCCTTCTCGTCGGCGACGCCCGTGTGGCCGACCAGGGCGACGGGCACGATGGGGACGCCGGCCTCGATGGCGAGCAGGAACGGGCCGCGCATGAACGGGGCCAGCGCGTGCCCGTGGCTCCGGCCGCCCTCGGGGAACAGGAGAACCGACTCGCCCGCGCGCACGCGGTCGGCCGCGGCGCCCAGGCTCTTGAGCGCCTCGCGCGGGTTGTCGCGGCGGATAAAGATGCACGCCGACTTCTCCAGCACCCACCCCACGATGGGCCACGCCCGCAGCTCGTGGCGGGCCACGTAGAGGAACGGCCGCGGCAGGCCCACCGACGTCGCCGGGATGTCGATGGCGTTCTGGTGGTTGGCGACGAACACGACCGGGCCGTCCGGGAGCGCCGCGCGCTCGACCACGCGGAGGCGGATGCCCGCGCACGCGAAGATGGCCCGCGCCCACGGCCGCATCCACGCCCGGAACGTCTCCGCCGTCGGCCGCGACGCCGACTGGAGCACGAGGCCCGGGCTGAGCGTGGCCGAAAACAGCGCGGTCCACCCCAGCAGCCACCCGAACCACACCCGCGCGGCGGCGGTCGGCGGCGGCGGGTCGAGGCGGACGGCGCGGGCGGCCTCGGGCGGGGCGGCTCCGGGCGGGGCGGGGTGGGCGGCGTTCACGCCCGGAAGGTAGAGCCGACCGGGGCCGCCCCGCCCAGCGGGCGTGCGGCGTGCGGCGTGCGGCGTGCGGCGTGCGGCAAGATGACCGCCCCGCCCACTGTGGGCGGGGCGGTCAACGACGGACACCGGGCGGGGCGGCGGCGCAGGGGCGATCGGCGGTCGCCCGTGGTCCGGGCAGCCCGCGTCGGCCGGTCGCGTTGCGCGCCGAGGCCGCCCCGCCCATCGCCACCCCGCCCCGCGTGTGCGGGCGACCGCCGGTCGCCCCTACTCGTCGACGAACGGCGAGGCCAGGTCGTAGAACGCGGTCTGCCCGTCGGGGCGGCGGACGCGGAGGAGGGCGGGGCGGTCGCGGCGGGCCTGCCGCGCGAGCGCCGCGCGGGCCTCCTCGGCCGTCGCGACCGGCCGGTCCTCGACCTCGACCACGACCGTGCCCCGCGGGAGCCCGTCGAGCTCGGCCGCGCTCCCGGGCGCGACGGATTCGACGAAGGCGCCCGACTCGAACTGGCGGCGCTCGGCGCGCGTGAGGTCGCGGAACTGGACGCCCCAGTTTGGCGCCTCGGTCCGCTGGAGCGCCTCGGGCGGGGCGGCCTCGGGCGCGGACGGGAGCGCGACGGCTGGGGTCCGGCCCGCGAACCACGTCTCCAACCCGGGGTCGCCGGGGTCGGCGAGGACGGCCCGGAGCTCGCGGCGCCCGCCGTCGCGCCACACGGCGAGCGCGACGGCCTCCTCCGGGCGGGCCATCGCCAGCCGGCTCTGGAACTGGTTGGGCTCGTCGACGTGGCGGCCCTCGATCTCGAGGAGCACGTCGCCCGAGCGCACGCCGGCCCGCTCCGCCGGCCCGCCGCGGACGACGCCGCCCACGAGCACGCCCGCGACCTCGGTCATCCCGCGCTCGCGGGCGTCGGCGGCATACATCGGGAGGACCTCGACGCCGAGGTACCCGCGCCGGACCTCCCCGTACTGGATGAGGTCCTCGGCCACGCGCCGGGCCAGGTTCATGGGCACGGCGAACCCGTACCCCTCGTAGTACCCGCTCTCCGACGCGATCGCCGTCACCACGCCGACCACCTCGCCGCGGAGGTTGACGAGCGCGCCGCCCGAGTTCCCCTGGTTGATCGCCGCGTCGGTCTGGATAAAGTCCTCGATGGCGAACTCGCTCTCGATCGCGTAGAGCCCGCCCCGCCCGAGCGCCGAGACGATCCCCGAGGTGAACGTGTTGGTGAGCCGGAACGGGCTGCCGACGGCCAGCACCCACTCGCCGACCTCGAGCGCGTCGGAGTCGCCGAGCGAGGCGACCGAGAGCGGGGCGTCGGGGTCGAGCTCGAGCAGGCGGAGCACGGCGACGTCCGTCGTGGGGTCAGAGCCGACGACCTCGGCCTCGTACTCGCGCTTGTCGGTCGGGAAGTAGACCACGACGTCGCCGGCGCGGGCGACGACGTGGGCGTTCGTGAGCACGTAGCCCGACGGCGAGAGGATGACGCCGCTGCCGGCCTCGGTCGCCACGCGGCCGGCCCCGCCCGGCGCCGGCGTCGAGACCTCGACGTAGACCACGGTCGGCTCGACGGCCCGGGCGACGGCCGTCGTCTGCTGGCTGATGTCGACGAGGTCCGGCACCTGCGTCGCCGCGGCCGGGGGCGGCCCGTCGGCCCCGATCTGGACCGTCTCGACGACGGCCCGCGGCGCCGCCTCGCGCGCGGCGTCCGCCCCGCCCGCCGTGGGGCCGGCGTCGGGCTGCACGAGCCGGATGAGGGGCAGGCCGACGAGGACGCCGACGGCGAGCGCGGCGAGGCCGAGGAGGAGTCGACGGAACGTCACGGGCGGGGAAGGGGGCCGAGGGCGAGCGCGGAGGGCGCTCGGGCGAGCCGCTCGGGGCCGTCCGTAACATACGTTTGGGCGCCCCGCTTCGTCTCCGCCGCACCTCCTCGGAGGTCCCCTGGTGCGCCCCTATTCCGCTGTCTCCGCCGCCCGTGCCCGCCCCGCCCCGGGTCGTCTTCGCCCTCCTCGGGGACCCCACGGGGTCGTCGCGGGCGCTCCGCCAGCTCCGCGCGCTGAGCGCGCTGGGCCTCGACGTCCGGCTCCTCGCGGTCGGCCCGATGCGCCGGCCCGACGTGCTCCGCGGCGTCGTGGACGGGGCGGTCGCGGCACCCTGGCCGGCGGGGCGGGGGCCGGCCTTCTTCTGGCGCGCCGACCGCGCCGTGCGGCGGCTGGCCGAGCGGACGCCGGCCGCGCTCTACCTCGCGAGCGACCTCTACGTCCTCCCCGCCCTCGCGGCCGCGGCGCGGCGCCACGGCGGGCGCCTCGTCTACGACAGCCGCGAGCTGTACGCCGCGCTCGACTCGTCGGCCGGGAGGCCCCACGTGGCGGCGGCGTGGCGGGCGGTCGAGGGCCGGTTCATCGGGCGCGCCGACGCCGTCCTCACGGTCGGCGACCAGATCGCGGACCGGCTGGCCGAGGCGTACAGGATCGCGCGGCCGACCGTGCTCTACAACGCGCCCGCCCCGCCCTCGCCAAGCGGTGAGGGCGGGGCGGACCACGCACGGGCGGGGCGGACCGTGCTCCGCGCGCGGCTCGGGCTGCCCGACGACGGCCGCGTCGTCGTGCTCTACCAGGGGCTCCTGCGGGCGGGGCGGGGACTGCCCGCGCTCGTCGAGGCCGCGCGCCGCGTCGACGGCGTCCGCCTGGTCGTGATCGGCGAGGGCGAGCTGTGGGACGACCTCGCGCGGCTCGGGGCGCCGCTGGGGGACCGCTTCCGGCTCCACCCGTTCGTGCCGCCCGACGCGCTCGCCGCGCTCACGCCCGGGGCCGACCTGGGCGCGTGCCTGATCGAGCCGCTCACCGAGAGCCTCCGGCTGAGCCTCCCCAACAAGCTGTTCGAGTACCTCGCCGCCGGCGTCCCCGTGATCGCGAGCCCGCTCCCCGAGATCCGCCGCGTCGTCGAGCGCGGCGTCGGCGTCCTGGCCGACCCGGCGGACCCGGCCGCCGTCGCCGCCGCGCTCCGCCTCGCCCTCGACCCGGACGCGCGGGACGCGTGGGCGGGGCGGACCACCGAGGCGCTCGCGCCCTATGCGTGGGACCGCGGGCGGAGCGTGTTCCGGGACGTCGTGCTCGGCCTCCTCGGGTGAGGGGCGGGGCGCGATTGGGGGCGGCGCTACGGCGGCGCCTCGGCAACGAATAGCGCGGCGGCCCGTTCGGCCCCTCCCCCACCCCGCCCCCGATGACGCGCCGCCTCGCCCTCCTGCTCCTGCTCGCCGCCCCGCTCGCGGCCGGCGCGCAAGACGCCTCGGTCGTCCCCGACGACGCGCCCGACTGGCTCTCGATGGGCGACGCGATCGCCGCGGCGCAGGCCGAGGGCAAGCTGCTCCTGGTGTACGGCTACGCCCCGTGGTGCGGGTTCTGCGTCCGGTTCGACCGCGAGGTGTTCACCGACGACGCCGTGCAGGCGTACCTCGCCGAGCACTTCGCGCCGGTCCGCCTCAACCTGGACAGCGAGGCGGTCGTCCCGTTTTTCGACGTGTCGGTCAGCGAGGCCGAGCTGGGGCAGGCGATGCAGATCGCGGGGACGCCGACGTCGGTGTTCGTGGCGGCCGACGGCGAGATGATCACGAAGTTTCCCGGCTACAGCGACCCCGAGACGTTCGGGCTCGTGCTCCGCTACGTCCGCGAGGAGGCCTACGAAACCGCGACGTTCGAGGACTTCCTGGAGGCCCGCCGGTCGGTGAGTCAGTGAGTCGGGAACGATCAGTGGATCAGTGCGCCCGCCCCGCCCGCTCGGCCCGAGAGGGCGGGGTGGTGCGTCGCTCTGTGGTGCTCCACCCCGCCCTTGGCCGCGGGCGGGGCGGCCGAGCGCCCACGGCCCTCCCGACCCGCTGACCCACCGGCCTTGCGCGTTTCGTACCACGACGGCTACGTCGTCCCGCTGCCCGAGCGGCACCCGTTCCCGATGGCCAAGTTCGCCGTGCTCCGCGACCGGCTCGTGGCCGAGGGCGTGATTTCGGAGAGCGAGATCGTAGCCCCGCGCGAGGCGGACTGGGCCGACCTCCTGCTCGTCCACACGCGGCGCTACCTGGACGCGCTCGCGGCCGGGGCGCTGACGAAGGCGGAGGAGCGGCGGATGGGGCTGCCCTGGAGCCCGGCCCTCGTCCGCCGGAGCCGGCTGGCCGTGCAGGGCACGCTCAACGCGTGCTGGATGGCGCTCCACGACGGGGTCGCCGGCAACCTCGCCGGCGGCACGCACCACGCCATGCCCGACCGGCCCGAGGGGTTCTGCGTGCTCAACGACGTGGCCGTCGCGCTCCGGTCGCTGCGGCGGGCGGGGTGGCTCCGGCGCGCGCTCGTGGTGGACCTGGACGTGCACCAGGGGAACGGGAACGCGGCCTTTTTCGGCGGCGCGCGGGCGTGGCCGGCCGGCGGCGTCTACACGCTCTCGGTGCACGGCGACAAAAACTTCCCGTTCGACAAGCCGCCCTCGACGCGCGACGTGCCGCTCCCCGACGGGACCGGCGACGACGCCTACCTCAAGGCCCTCGCGCGCCACCTGCCGGCCGCGCTCGCCGAGGCCGAGCCCGACCTCGTGGTCTACCTGGGCGGGGTGGACGTGGTCGCCGGCGACCGCTTCGGGCGGCTCGCGCTCTCGCGGGCGGGGCTGGCGGCCCGCGACCGCTACGTGTGCGAGACGGTCCGCGCGTCGGGCGCCCCGCTGTGCCTCTTGCTGTCGGGCGGCTACGCCGCGCGCCGCGAGCCGGGCCAGGCGCCGGAGACGCTCTACGCCGAGACGGCCGACCTCCACGCGACGATGTACCGCCAGGCGAAGGCGGTGTACGGCTGAGGGTACGGGGTACGGGGTACGGGGTACGGGGTACGGGGTACGGGGTACGGGGTACGGGGTACGGGGTACGGGCAAGATGACCACCCCGCCCGCCGGCATGTGTTGCGGGAGAACGAGATAGCCGGAACTTTTCTACCCCGCACCTCACTTTCCACTTTCCACTTTCCACTTTCCACTTTCCAC
>NZ_JAVRHT010000045.1:0-24614 GCF_031846415.1 Rubrivirga litoralis
GCACCCCGCCCCGCCCGTGGCACACCGCCCCGCCCGTTCACGCGGGGCGGGGCGGCTCGTCGTCGTCGGCGTAGCGCTGGACGCGCTTCTCGATCGACTCCTCGTCGTCGCGCGCCCGGAGGTCGGCGAGGCGCTGCCCGAGCCGCGCCTCGTAGCCCTGGTCGCTGGGCTCGTAGAAGTACGTCCCCTGCATGCCGCCCGGGAGGTACTGCTCGGGGACGTAGTGGCCGCGGTAGGCGTGGGGGTACTTGTAACCCTCGCCGTGGCCGAGCCCCTTCTTGTCGCGCGAGCCGTCCTTGAGCGGGTTGGGCACGTCGCGCGTCTGCTCCTTCTCGACGTGCTCGAGCGCGGCGAAAAAGGCGAAGCCCGAGTTCGACTTGGGCGCGGTCGCGAGGTAGACGCACAGCTGGCCCAGCATGAACCGGCCCTCGGGCATCCCGACCACGTCGAACGCCTGCTGGCAGGCCACGGCCTGGCGGACCGCGTTGGGGTCGGCGAGGCCGACGTCCTCGCACGCGAAGATGAGCATCCGCCGGAGCACGAAGCGGGGGTCCTCGCCGGCGTAGATCATCCGGGCCATCCAGTAGAGCGCGGCGTCGGGGTCCGACCCGCGCATCGACTTGATGAAGGCCGAGATCGTGTCGTAGTGGGCGTCGCCGTCCTTGTCGTAGAGGACGGCCCGGCGCTGGATCGAGTCCTCGGCCACGGCCAGCGTCACGTGGATCGCCCCACCCTCGGCCTCGGGCGGGGTGGTCTCGACGGCCAGCTCGAGCGCGTTGAGGAGCGAGCGGGCGTCGCCGTTGGCCGTCGAGACGAGGTGGGCGAGCGCGTCGTCGTCGATCTGGACGTCGCGGTCGCCGTAGCCCCGCTCGCGGTCGGCGAGCGCCTGGGCCACGACGGCGCCCAGGTCGGCCTCGGTGAGCGTGTGGAGCTCGAAGATCCGGCTCCGCGACACGAGCGCCTTGTTGACCTCGAAGTACGGGTTCTCGGTCGTGGCGCCCACGAACGTGACCGTCCCGTTCTCGACGTGGGGCAGGAGCGCGTCCTGCTGCGCCTTGTTAAAGCGGTGGACCTCGTCGACGAACAGGATCGTCCGCTGGCCGTGGAGCCGGAGCCGCTCCTGGGCCGCCGCGACTTGTTCGCGGATGTCCTTGACGCCGGCGAGGACGGCGTTCAAGGACGCGAAGTGCTTCCGCGTCGTGTTCGCCACGATTCGCGCGAGCGTGGTCTTGCCGGTCCCCGGCGGGCCGTACAGGATGAGGCTCGTCACGCGGTCGGCCTCGACGGCCCGGCGGAGCAGCGTGCCCGGCCCGAGCACGTGGGGCTGCCCGACGTACTCGTCGAGCGTGCGCGGCCGCATCCGGTCGGCGAGCGGGGCGGAGCGGGCGCGTCGCGTCGCGGCGGCGGCGTCGAACAGGTCGTCGGGCATGCCCGAAGCTACTGCCCCGCCCGTCCCGCTCCGGCGGGCGGGGCGGCGTGTAACCGGCGGTCCGAGGCCGCGTACGCCGGCGCCTCCCGCTGGCCGCCCCGCCCATGACCGCCCTCGACCGCCTCCACGCCCGGGCCGTCCGCTCGCGCCCGCTCCAGCGGTTTATGGCCGTTACGCGCGTGCTCCTCGCGATCGGGTTCGTGATCCCGGGGATGACGAAGGTGCGCGGGCACCGGTTTACGTCCCTGCCGACGAGCGACCCCGTCGGCTACTTTTTCGACGCGTTCTTTCAGGCCAGCGAGTTCTACGCCTTCGTAGGGATCGCGCAGGTGACGGCGGGCCTCCTCCTGCTCTGGCCGGCGACGGCCACCCTGGGCGCCGTGATCTACTTCCCGATCATCCTCAACATCGCCGTCATCACGGTCGCGGTCGGCTTCCAGGGCACGTGGGTCATCACGGTGCTGATGACGCTGGCGTGCCTCTGGCTCCTCGTCTGGGACTACGACCGGCTCCGGGCGATCCTCCCCGCCCGGCGGGCGGCGGGGTGGGGGTACGGGGCGCGCGAATACGCGCTTCAGGTGGGCGTGTGGAGCGGGGCGGGAGCCGCGCTGGTCGCCCTCGCTGCGGCCGTGCGCGACGTGGCCGCCCGCGACGTACTCGTGCTGTCCGGCCTGCTGGTGGTCGGCGGAGCGTTCTTCGGCCTCGTCGTCGCGTGGCACCTCCGGCACCTCCCCGCCCCGCCCGCGCTCGATGGGCGGGGCGGGGCGGCTACTCCGCCAGGAACGCGAGCAGCTCGCGGTTGACCGCCTCCGGCGCCTCGTGCTGGACCCAGTGCGACACGCCGGGGAGCGTGACGAGCCGGCCCTGTGGGCAGTACGCCAGCGACCGCTCGGCGAGGCGCGCGTCGAGCGCCACGTCGGCCGTCCCCCACAGGATGAGCGTCGGCGGGCGGACCGTCGGGTTGAAAGGCGTCAGCTGCCGCCGCCCCGCCCGCCGCACGAGTGCGCGGTACCACGAGATCATCCCGTGCGCCGCGCCGGGGCGCCGCCACGCCGCCCGGTAGTGGGCGAGGTCGGCGTCGGAGAACGTGCCCGGCGCGCTGGTCATCATGAGCGCCCGCGTCCCGAACCGGCGGAGCGCCCGCTCGGGGAGCGCGGGGAGCTGGAAAAAGCCGACGTACCAGCTCCGCAGCAGCTGCGACGGCGCCCGCGGGGCGAACCGCGTGAACGCCTCGGGGTGCGGCACGTTGAGGATCGCGAGCCGCTCGACGCGCTCGGGCTCCCGCAGCGCGAGCCACCACGCGACGAGCGCGCCCCAGTCGTGCCCGACGACGCGCGCCCGCTCGGCGCCGGCCGCGTCGAGGAGCGCGACCACGTCGTCCGCCAGCCGGTCGACGTCATAGGCGGCCACGTCGGGCGGGGCGGTGGAGAGGTTGTACCCGCGCTGGTCGGGCGCCCACACGCGCCACCCCGCCCGCGCGAGCGGGGCGATCTGGTGGTGCCAGCCGTACCAGAACTCAGGGAAGCCGTGGAGCAGGACGACGAGCGGCCCGTCCGCCGGCCCGGCCTCGACGACGTGGAGCCGCGCGCCGGCGGTGTCGACGAACCGCGAGCGGAGGGGGACGCCCAAGTCGGGGAGCTCGTGCATGGGCTACGCCAGCAGGTCCTGCGTCTCGGGGTGGCCGTCCATGTACGACGCCACGAACGGGCACTGCGGGACGACGGTGTAGTCGTTCTCGCGCGCCCACGCGAGCCCGGCCTCGACGAGCGACGAGCCGACGTTGCCGCCCCGCGCCGGCTCGGGCACGAACGTGTGGACAAACGTCACGGTGTCGCCGGTGTGCTGGTACTCCAGCTCGGCCGCCCCGCCCTCGACGTCGGCGGAAAAGGTGTGGGCGGCGGGGTCGTGGTGGACGTCGGGCATGATGAGGGGGCGGGGTGGGGGAGATCGTTGTAGCGTAGCGCGTGGGCTCGTGACGGCCGGCTCTCGTCACAGTTCCAGCACCGCCGAAGCCGCGCACGTCGGCGGGCGGATTCGCGCGACGCGACGCGGCCGGGGCGTTCTGGAGCGACACGCAAATGGGTACAGGGTACCCGGTGCGGGGTACGCGCGCGCCGAGATCAGATCGGGGCGTACCCCGTACCCCGTACCCACCCGAAGGGTGTTCTAGCTTGGGCGGATGCCGCCCCGCCCGTTCGCCCTCGCCCTCGTCCTCGTCCTCCTCGCCGCCTCGGCGGGCGCCCAGGAGGCCGCGCCCGACTCGCTCCCGCCCCAGACCGACGCCCTCGACGTCCGCGTGCTCCGCGCCGTCTACGGCGTCGACGCCCCGGCGTTTACCGGGCCGATGCGCGCCGTCAACGCGGCGGCGTACCCCGTCTTTATCGGCGCCGCGCCGGCGCTCGGGCTCGGCGCGCTCGCGGGCGGGGCGGACCTCGACCCGGCCCTCCGCCTGGGCGCCGCCGAGGGCGGGGCGCTCGCGCTGACGTACGTGCTCAAGCGGCTCGTCCGCCGGCCCCGCCCGTACGCGGCCGTCGCGGGCGTCGACGCCCGCGACCGCCAGCACCAGGGCGACGACGTGTTCGACCCCTACTCCTTCCCCTCCGGCCACACGTCGACGGCGTTCGCGCTCGCCACCTCGCTGAGCCTGTCGTACCCCGAGTGGTACGTGGTCGGGCCGGCGCTGGCGTGGGCCGGCGCGGCGGGCGTCGCCCGCGTGTGGCACGGGGTCCACTACCCAAGCGACGTGCTCGTCGGCGCGGGCGTCGGGGCGGGCGCCGCCGTGCTCGTCCACCTCCTGGCGCCCAACGTGTTCGGCGACGACGACCGCGAGGGCGGGGCGGTCGTCCCGCTCGTCCTCGTCGTCCCGCTGTAGGCCGCCCCGCCCGCCGGCCCGCCGTGGGCGGTAGGGTCGGCCCTGTTCGTCGAGGTCGAGGTCGACGCCATCGTGGGGTAGCTTCCCGGGCCACCCCGCCCCGCCCGCTCCGCTCCCGCATGGCCCTCCTCCACGTCGTCACGATTGCCCTCCACGTCCTGTTTGCCGCCGCGTGGTTCGGGCTCGGTCTCGCCCTTCCCACGCTGTCGCGGGCGGCGCTCGCGGGCGGGGCGGCCGGACGCGAGGCCGGCGCGGCCAACGGCGGCCGCGTCGTGGTCATGATGACCGGCTCCGTGCTGCTGTTCTACGCCTTCGCCGTCCTCAACTGGACGCTCGGGATGCAGCTGGGCTACGAGCTCCAGTACAACGCGTGGCCCTACCACGCCTCGCTGACGCTCGGGCTCGTCCTGGTCGCCGCGCAGCTCGTCCTGATCCGGCCGGGCTGGAACAAGCTCACGGCCGGGCCGGACACGGCCGACGCGGGCCGCAAGCGGATCATGGCCGGCATCGGCATCGGGCACCTGACCTGGATCGTGATCTTCATCCTGATGTATGTCGGCCGAGGCGTGATCGGGTAAGTGGAGCGGGGCGGGGGGAACGAGGAGCGGGGGAGGTTTTCCAGAGTGCCACCCCGCCCTGCCACGCCGCAGCGCTCCGGGCGGGGCGAACAACTACGGGATGAAGGCGCCCCGCCCGCTGGCGCAGAGGGCGGGGCGCGCTCATCCCTCGGCCGCTCGGCGGAGCCGGTCCATGAGCGCCCGGCCCAGCCCGGTCTCCGGCACGCGCTCCGCGTCGATGGAGGCGAGCCCGGCCGCGTCCGCCCGGCGGAACAGGTCGAACAGGCGGCGCGCGTAGGTCTCCACGTCCGGGCACACCTCGACGAGCCCGTACCCCGGGGGCGGGGCGGCGAGCCCGATCCAGGCCGCCTCGGCGTCGCCCCGCTCGGGCGGCACGTTGGCCAGGCGGACGCGCGCGCGCGGCGCGTAGTGCCGGTGCCGGAGGCCGGGAGAGCGAACCGCCCCGCCCCGCTCCGCCAGCAGCGACGTGTCGGGAAACCGCTCGCGGAGCGCCTCGAAGGAGACGGCCCCGGGCCGGAGCACGACCGGCGCCTCGCCCGTCGCGTCCACGACGGTCGACTCCAGCCCGACGTCGGCGAGCGGGCCGCGGAGCACGGCGTCGACGCGCCCGCCCAGGTCGTCGACCACGGCCCGCCACGTCGTCGGGCTCGGCCGCCCGCTCCGGTTCGCCGACGGCGCCACGACCGGCGCGCCGGCCGCCTCCAGCAGCGCGCGGGCGGGGCGGTGTCCCGGCACGCGGACGGCGACCGTGTCGAGCCCGGCCGTCACGGCGTCCGGGAGCCCGCCCCGCCCCGGCAGCACGACGCTGAGCGGTCCGGGCGCAAACGCCTCCAGCAGCGCCGCCCCGAGCGGCGTCACGAGGGCCACGCCCGCCACGTCCGCCACGCGCGCGACGTGGACGATGAGCGGGTTGTCGGCCGGCCGGCCCTTGGCCGCGAACACGCGCGCGACGGCGTCGGCGTCACGCGCGAGGGCGCCCAGACCGTACACCGTTTCGGTCGGGAACGCGACCAGGCCGCCCCGCCGGAGCACGGCGGCGGCCTCGGCCGGCGAGTCGGTCAGGAGCGGGGGCACGAGACGTGAGGGCAGGGCGGTCAAGTTCGGGACCGGCCGGTCCCTCCGCGGCACGGGCGGGAAATGGGAAATGGGAAATGGGAAATGGCGCGCGCGGGCGGGGTGGCGCCCGTTTTGTTCCGCCCCGCCCTGTGTAGACGCGGGCGGGGCGGTGACAAGTGAGGCCGCTGTCAACTGGAGGCGCCGGCAGTCCCCCTCCTGGACACCGCGCAGCGTCGGCGAAGCCAAGAGGGGCTAGGGGTGGTGGACGATGCGGGCGGGGTGGTCCTGAACAGCACCGCCCCACCCATCGCCGCCCCGCCCGGACGCCGCGGCTCGACGGCGTTGCATGGGACGCCGCTACGACGGCCGCCCCGCCCTCACACATTGCGGGCGGGGTGGCGCATCTTCGCTGCCCGTTGCCCTACACCGCCGACTCCATCAGGTCGTTCCGAATCGACGCGAACAGGACGGCGTGGGCCTCCTCGGGCGTGCCGGCGGCGAGCAGCGCCTCGACCTCCGCCTCGGAGCGGACGAGCCGGGCGGTCACGGCGAGCGACCGGAGGTACGCATCGGGCGCCATCGACTCCGGCGCGAGGAGCACCAGGAGCACGTGCGCCGGCCCGCTCGCGTGGGGGAGCGCCACCCCGCCCGGGCACACGCCGACGAACGTCCGGGGCGCGTCGACGGCGTCCGTGTGCGCGTGGTAGAACACGACGCCCGGCGTCACCTCGGGCGCGTCCTCGGCGCCGTCGCCGACGAGCGCCTCGGCCAGACGGGCGGCCGTGCTCGGGGCGTCGGGGAAGCCGCCGTAGAGGACGCGCCGGAGCATGGAGTCGGGCGCCGCCGGGGCCAGGTCGAGCGCGATGTGCGCCGGCGGGAGCACGAGGTCCTCGTGGCCGTCGGCGTTGACGGCCTCGGCCAAGACCGGGACCAGCTCGGCCTCGGAGAGCGTGACCGAGAGGAGGTCCAGCGTCGGGTGCCGGCGCGCGAGCACGCGCGGGAGCCGCTGGAGCGCCGGCCGCCACGCGACCGCCCCGCTCCGCACGCCCACGATCACGAGCACGTCGTCGGCTTGGGCGAGCGTGTCGAGGTGGCGCACGGCGCGGCGCCAGTCGGCCAGCGCCACGACCTCGACGGCCGCCTCGGGCCGGGCCTCGTCGAACCGCGCCGTCACCTCGGGCGCGTCGGCCTCGGCCGCGAGGACCATCACGCGCAGGCCCTTCTGCGACGCCAGCACCTTCAGCACGCGGACCGCCCGCGCGAACCCGACCTCGCGCCACACGAGGGGCGGGGCGAGGACCACGAGCCGCTTCGCCGCCGCCAGCGGCGAGACCAGCCGGGCGACGACCGCCATCGACCGCGTCTCGCCGACGACCTCGTCGACCACGTGTCCGAACGCGAGCGCGCCCGGCGAGATCTGCCCGTTCCACCCCGCCACGATCTCGGACGCCCGGAGCTCGCGGGCCGCCCGCGTGACGC
Source organism: Rubrivirga litoralis (assembly GCF_031846415.1). Classification (NCBI taxonomy): domain Bacteria; kingdom Pseudomonadati; phylum Rhodothermota; class Rhodothermia; order Rhodothermales; family Rubricoccaceae; genus Rubrivirga; species Rubrivirga litoralis. The sequence goes on from NZ_JAVRHT010000045.1 coordinate 7,415, forward strand.
CGGCCGCTGGGTTGTCGTCGATGCGGACGGTCGGGACGCAGGGGACGCTCGCGGCCGTCGCCCAGGTCACGGCCCGCTCCATCAGGCGCTCGGCGTCGGCCACGCGGCCGGCCTCCTCGTGCCCGCTCCGCGCGACGGCCACGGGGTAGACCGGCTCCTCGCTCTGAGCGCTCCGCAGCAGCAGCGCGAGCTCCATGAGCTCCTCGGCCGTCTCCGGGTTCGAGAGCGCGACCAAAATCCGCTCCGGGGCCTCGGCCGGCTCGTACGGCCGCTCGGCCTCGGCCAGCGCGAGGCGCCGCCCGAACGCCTGCACCAGCGACGGCCCCACGAGGCACGACAGGACGATGACGACCACGACCGCGTTGACCGCCGTCTGGTCGAAGAGCCCGATGTCGAACCCGATGAGCGTGACGGCCAGCGTCGCCGCCGCCTGCGGGATCGTGAGCCCGGCCACCGCCCCGCTCTCGTCGCGCGAGAACCCGAACGCCGGGATGCTGAGGAACGCCGCCCCGCCCTTGCCCACGACCACGAGCGCGAAGAACAGGAGCGCCAGCCCCCACACCTCGAGCGACCCCAGCACGCGGACGTCGACGAGCAGCCCGACCGACACCAGGAAAAACGGGACGAGGATGGCGTCGCCGACGAACTGGAGCCGCGTCATGAGCGGGCTCTGCTTCGGGATCAGCCGGTTGAGCGCGATCCCGGCCAGGAACGCGCCGATGATCGACGCGAGCCCGGCGAGCTCGGCCGCCCACGCCGAGAAGAACACGGCCGCGAGCAGGAACGCGAACGCCGCGTCGTCCTCGCGCCGGACGCGCCGGAAAAACGACCGGGCGACACGCGGGAGCAGCCACAGCACGGCCGCCGCCCAGACGGCCGCCCGCGCCGCGAAGGCGAGCCAGAATCCTGCCCCGCCCCCGCCGCCCTCGACGCCCTGCACGACGGCGAGGACCAGGAGCGAGAGGAGGTCGGTCACGAGCGTGGCCCCGGTCGCCACCACGATCGCCCGGTTCGTCGAGATCCCGAGCCGGCCCGCGAGCGGGAGCGCGAGCAGCGTGTGGCTCCCGACGATGCTCCCCAGGAGCGCCGCCGCCGGCAGCCCGTACCCCAGCACGCCCACGCCCGCCGCCAACGCGAGCCCCATCGGGAGCGCGAACGAGAGCGCCCCGAACGCGATCGCCGTCCGCCGCTGCCGGGCAAACTCGGCGAGGTCCAGCGTGACGCCGGCCGTGAACATGAGGTACAGCAGCCCGAGCGTGCCCAGGAGCACGAACGTGTCGTCGCGCTCGAGGAGCCCCGTCACGCTCGGCCCGGCCACGGCGCCCAGCGCGATGAGCCCGACGAGGCCCGGGATCCGCAGCCGCTCGAACAGGAGCGGCCCCACGAGCAAAATCCCCATCGTGATGGCCACGATGAGGACGGGGTCGGTAATGGGGAGCTCGGGGACGGGGAGGTCCAACGGCGGGGCGGGCGGGGTGGAGCAGGATCGAGGCGCCCCCGAACCACCCGCGCGGCGTCCGGTTGCACGGCGGCCGGCGAATCCTCCGTTCCCTCGCCGCCGCCCCGCCCGCGTCGGCTGCGGTCGGCGCACGTGCTGGGGGCGGGGCGGTAGCTTTCCCGCACCCGCCCCGCCCGTCGGGTCGCTGCCCTCTGGATCCGCCCCGCCCATGCCCCGAAAAGAGCGCCCCGCCCCGCCCGCCGGCTACGACACGCACGAGATCGGCGGGTACGAGGTCCTCGTCGGCCAGTCGGCCAAGGACAACGACCGGCTCACGTTCAAGGTGGCCGCGCCGCAGGACGTGTGGCTCCACGTCGGCGGCGGCACGCCGGGCAGCCACGTCGTCGTGCGCACGCCCGAGGGCGGCGACGTCCCGCGCGCCGTGATCAAGGAGGCCGCGGCCCTCGCCGTCCGCCACTCCAAGGCGAAAAACGCCAGTGGCAAGGTCGACGTCCACGTCTGCCGCGCCTGCGACGTGACGAAGCCGCGCGGGGCCAAGCCGGGCTCGGTCCAGCTCCGGCGCTACGACTCGGTCAAGGTCTACGCCGCCTGACGGCCGCCGGCGAGGGCGGGGCGGGGGAACGCCTCGTCGCCCCCGACGCGGCGGTGCTCGGCGAACCGGGCGCGGACGCGGTACGCCCGCTCGCGCTCGGCCTCGGCCGCCGTGAGCCCGGTCTCCGGGTCGCGTGCGGCCTCGCGCGCCGCGAGCCGGTCCAGGAAGTCGACGAACCGGGCGCCCCGCTCGCTCTCGACGTGCGCGCGGCGGACGGCGGCGATGAGGAACGACGGGGCGGGGAGGTCGAGCGGCATGGGGGCGGGGCGGGCGGTTCCCCACGCCCTGCCCCGCACCGTGCCGTCCGCCCGCCGCCGCCGTTTGGGGCGGGGCGGCCGTCGCGCTCGCGTTCCGCCCCGCCCTCTGAGACGGCCCGGCGGGACCGCCCCGCCCGGTGACGCAGGGCGGGGCGGAGCCCGTCGGCGAACGACGAGCTAGGCGCCCGTGGCCTCCAGCACCACCTCGCGCGCGGCCCCGTCGCCCGAGGGCGGGGGTGGGGGCGGGGTGGGCGGCGGCGGCTCGTCGTCGCCGGCGTCGTCGTCGCCCAGGCGGAGGAGGTGCGGGGCGAAGTAGCTCACGACGAGGAGCAGCGCGCCCAGCCCCAGGAACAGGGCGATCCGCCACGGGACGGCGATCGCGTCCAGGTCGAACAGGAGCACCTTCGCCGCCGTCGCCAAGACCGTGTACAGCCCGAGCGGTCGGAGCAGCCCGTCGCGGAGCCGGAGCCCGACCACGAGGAGCGCGATCGCGTAGAGCCCCCACCCGAGCGACACGAGCGCGGCGCCGTCGCCGAGCGGCCGGAGCGCGAGGCGGAGCCAGGCGAGCGCGACGAGGTGCGCCGCCGTCACGTAGACGGCGCGCGTGGCCGATCCCCGCCCCGCCCGGAAGCCGACGAGCGCGAGCGCCGCCCCGCCCAGGAGGGCCGCCGTCGTCAGCTCGGCAAAGCGGCCGGGGCGGAGCGGGGCGACCGCGTCCCACGGCCACCCGAGCGACAACGCGAGCCACGCCGCCAGCCACAGCCCGCCCCCGAGCGCGGCGAGGTCGCCCAGGCGCGCGAGGTCGCGGCGCCCCTCGTGGCGCCCCAGCGCGGCGACGGCGGCCGCCGCGGCGACGGCCGCGCCCAGCGTCCGCACGTCGGAGCTGCCCAGGAGCCGTCCGGCGCCCCACGCGGCGAGCGCGCCGGCGGCCAGCGCGAACGGCCCGAGTAGGAGCGCCCGCGCCTCGGCCGACACGGGCGGGGTGGAGGCGCCCAGCGCGGGCGGGGCGGGCGCCAGCAGGCGGCGGACGCCCAGGCCGTAGCCCGCCGCCCCGCCCGCGGCGAGCGCGGCGGCGAACGCCGGCGGCCACGACCACGCGGCGTCCAGGAACCCGAGCGTGAGGAGCGGGGCGGCCAGGACTGCCAGCCCTTCGGGACGGAGCAGGCGCGGCCACCGCCTGGACGCCACGGGCACGTCGGGCGCCGGCCGGTAGAGCGCGCGCCAGACGGGCAGCGCCCCCGTCACCCCGGCCACGGCGCCGACCAGCGCCGTGAACGCGAGCCGCTCCGCCCCGCCCGCCGCCGCCGCCTCGGGCCGCACGCCGACGTCCCACGCCACGAGCGCCACGCCCCACCCGCCCAGCGCCGCCGCGCCCGCGAGCGCCGGCCACCCGCGCCGCGCGTAGACCGCGCCGGCCGCGCCGACCAGGAGCGCCCCGTACGCCGCGAGCGGCACGACCGGCCCGGCGCCGCGGTACAGGAGGAGCGGGGTGAGGAGCCCGCCGAGTGTGGCCACGACCGAGAGCGCCGCGTCGCGCTCGCGCTCGGCCAGGACCAGGGCGAGCGCGGCCACGCCGGCCAGCCCGGCGAACGCGGCGCCCAGCGGGATCAGCCCGTAGAGCTGGCTCGCCGCCCACAGCGTCCCGTAGAGTGTCGCCACCCCGCCGCCCTCCAGGAGTCGCCCGAGCGTGGGCCGCCCGCGCCGGCTCAGCCGGAGCCCCAGCGCGAGGAGCGCCGCCCCCAGCGCGCCCGCCCCGCCCACGCGGACGGCCGGTGTCAGCAGGTCGAGGTCGAGGGCGTACTGGAGCAGGAACAGGACGCCGATGAGGAGGAGCGCGATGCCGGCCTTCCCCAGCACGTCCTCGCTCCGCACCTCGCTCCACCGCATCCACGGCGGCCGCGCCCGCTCGACCCGCTCGCCCAGCGTGCGGGCGGGGCGGACGCGCGCCTGGGCCAGCCGGGCTTCCAGGTCGGCCACGCGCTCTTCGAGCGCGGCGATCCGGGCGTCGGCCGAGCGCGGGCCGTCGGCGCCGTCGGCGCCGGTCGCGGGGGGGCGGGGCGGGTCGGTCGGGGGCACGGCGCGAAAGCTACGCGCCGACCGGGCGGGGCGGACCTGGGGCGGCCGCCCCGCCCTCGACGACCGCTCCGACGCCCGCCCCACTCCCCTCCCTTGGGTCCGTCCCTCTCCCGGCGGGGGAGGGAGAACCTCTACCGAACAGTTTCTTGGTGCTCTGCCAAGCCGTTACTGCCGGGCGGGGCGGGCTCCGAGATCGGCCGGGGAGTCCCCCTCCTGTCCAGGAGGGGCTAGGGGTGGTGGATGAGACCGAGCACGGGCCTATCAGTAGGGGCTTGACGCGGCACGTAGCGAGGGCTCGCTCTGCGGGCGGGGCGGTTCTTGCCGGGCGGGGCGGCTAGGCCGTCGCGCCGGCGGTCGGGGCGTAGAGCTGCTCGACGTAGTCGGTCACCATGCGCTCGGCGCTGAAGCGGTCGCGCGTCGACTGGATACTCGCCCGCATCATCTCCGTCCACCGCTCGCGGTCGTCGTAGTACGTCGGGACGACCTCGTCGAGGAGCACGCGGTAGAGGTCGGCGAGGTCGTGGGCGTCCTGGGCCGCCTCGTCCGGGCTCTCGAAGCCGCCGCCGATCTGCCACCCGTTCACGCCGTCCTCGGCGGCCTCGGGCCACCAGCCGTCGAGGACGCTCAGGTTGAGGACCCCGTTCATGGCCGCCTTCATCCCGCTCGTCCCGCTCGCCTCCTTCGGCCGGCGCGGGTTGTTCAGCCACACGTCGGTGCCCCGCGTCATGGCCCGGCCGATGGGCATCCCGTAGTCCTCGAGGAACACGACGCCGCGCGGGTACTTCCGCGCCATCGCGACGAGGCGCGCGACGATGGCCTTGCCGCCCTCGTCCGACGGGTGGGCCTTGCCCGAGAACACGAGCTGGAGCCGACCGCTCTCGAGGAGCGGGGCGATCCGGTCCTCGTCCTCGAACACGAGCGGGGCGCGCTTGTAGGTGGCCGCGCGGCGCGCGAACCCGATGATGAGGTTGTCCGGGTCGAGGCGCTGCCCCGTCCGCTCCTCGACGAAATCGGCGAGCGCGCGCTTGTTCTCCAGGTGCGGCGTCCAGAGGTCGCCGCCCCGCTCGGCCGCGTCGAGCATAGCGGGGTCGACCCACGTCGGGCGGTGGACGCCGTTCGTGATGGGGAGGATGGGCGGGCGGCCGTCGACGAAGTCCCACATCTGGTTCGCCGTCTGCGCGTGGAGCGCCGCGACAGCGTTCGCGCGCGACGCGAGGCGGAGCGCGGCGACGGTCATGCTGAACGGGTCGCCGCCGAGCGCTTCGAGCTGGGCGTCGGAGAGCGGCCCGGCCGCGCCGATCGTGCGGAGCCGCTCGACGGGGTGCGTTTCGTTGCCGGCGAGGACCGGCGTGTGCGTCGTGAACACGACCTCCTGCTCGGTCGCCGCGAGCGCGTCGTCGTACTCCGCCCCGCCCTCCATCTTCTCGCGGACCAGCTCGAAGGCCGCCAGCAGCGCGTGGCCCTCGTTAAAGTGGTACAGGTCGACGTCGAGGTCGAGGGCTCGGAGCGCGCGCACCCCGCCCACGCCGAGCACGATCTCCTGGGCCACGCGCGCGTCCGGGCCGCCGCCGTAGAGCCGGGCCGTCGTGTCGCGGTGCGGGTTGCCGTCGAGGTCGGTGTCGAGGAGGTAGAGCGGGACGTTCCCGAACCCGTCCGCCTTCCACACCTTGCAGCGGACGTCGTCGCCCCGGATCTGGACCGTCACCTCGACGCCCGTGTCGTCGAGGAGGTCGTCGGCCGGGTAGTCACGGTAGACGTCGACCTGGCGGCCGTCGTCGGAGATCGTCTGCGTCGTGTACCCCTGCGCCCAGCGGATGCCCAGCGCCACCATCGGGACGCCGAGGTCGTGGGCGGCCTTGAGCGTGTCGCCGGCCAAGATGCCGAGCCCGCCGGAGTAGGTGCGGAGGCGCTCGTCGAGCCCGTACTCCATGCAGAAGTAGGCGACGCGGGGGGAGTCTGTCATCGGGCGGACCCAGAGGGCGGGGCGGGGTGGGGGACGTTCGGCGGCCTAAGATATTCCCCGAGACGCGGGGCTCGGCCCCGCCCCGCCCACCGGCCGAGCGCGCGCTGCCCGCAGCGTTCCGCCCCGCCCGCGCTGCACCGCCCCGCCCGCAGCATGGGGGCGGGGCGGTCTGGGCGCTCAAGAGAGCGCGCACAAAAACGCCGGGCCTGAAGACAGGCCCGGCGTCGGTAGTAGCGGGGGCAGGATTCGAACCTGCGATCTTCGGGTTATGAGCCCGACGAGATACCACTTCTCCACCCCGCGGTGTGGACTCCCATGATACCGCCCGACCGCCCCGCCCGCAAGCCGCGCGTGCGCAGCGTCTGTGAAGAGCGGGGCGGGGCGGGGCGAACGCGGGCAAACCGAGGGGGATGGGGGGTGAACGCGCCGGCCCGCCCGACTATCTTGCGCGCTCCACCCGCCCCGCACTCTGTCCGTATGGCCTCCGTCCGCCCGTTCCGCGCGCTCCGTCCCGCGCCCGAGCACGCCGAGCACGTCGCGTCCGTCCCCTACGACGTGGTCTCGACCGCCGAGGCCCGCGACCTCGCCGAGGGCAACCCGCGCTCGTTCCTCCACGTCATCCGCCCCGAGATCGACCTCCCCGAGGGGACCGACGAGCACGACGACGCCGTCTACGAGAAGGGCGCCGAAAACCTCCGGGCGCTCGCCGAGAGCGACGCCTTCGTGCGCGAGGACGCCCCCGCCCTCTACGTCTACCGGCTCGTCATGAACGGGCGCGCGCAGACGGGCGTCGTCGGCCTCGTCTCCGTCGAGGAGTACGACAGCGGCCGCATCCTCAAGCACGAGGACACGCGGCCCGACAAGGAGGACGACCGGACGCGCCACCTCGTCGCGCAGCGCGCGCACGCCGAGCCCGTCATGCTCACCTACCGCGGCGTGGCCGACATCGACGATCTCGTCGCCGAGGCCATGGAGGGCGAGCCGCTCTACGACTTCCGCGCCAAGGACTACGTCGAGCACACGCTCTGGAAGCTCGACGACCCCGGAGCCCTCGCCGACGCCTTCGCCGACGTCGACGCGCTCTACGTCGCCGACGGCCACCACCGGAGCGCGGCCGCCTCGCGGGCGGCCGCCGAGACCGGCGACGACGGCGCCGCCCACTTCCTCGCCGTCCTGTTCCCGTACGAGGACATGGAGATCCTCCCGTACAACCGGGTCGTCCGCGAGCTCCCCGTGGGGCCGGGCAAGTTTCTCGAGCAGCTCCGGCGGAAGTTCGAGGTCGACGAGGCCCTGTTCGCCGAGCCCGACGAGCCGGGGACCGTCGCGTTCTACCTCGGCATGGACTTCGGCTGGTACACGCTCGCGCTCCCCGAGACCGGGCGGGGCGGCGTCGCCGACACGCTCGACGTGGCGCGCCTGGGCGAGTTCGTGCTCGAGCCCATGCTCGGGATCACGAACCCGCGGACGGACGACAACGTCGCCTTCGTCGGCGGCATCCGCGGGACCGAGGAGCTCGAGCGGCTCGTGGACTCGGGCGAGGCCGAGGTCGCCTTCTCCATGTTCCCGACGGCCGCCGAGGACCTCCTCGACGTCTCCGACGCCGGCGAGCGGATGCCGCCCAAGTCGACCTGGTTCGAGCCCAAGCTCCGCAGCGGCCTGTTGGTTCACACGTTCTAAAGGCGGAATGCGAAAGGGACCGGGGGAGGCGCCGCGCGCTGAGAGGGCGGGGCGGTGACGGGAACGACTCCTGCCCGCCCCGCCCAACTGCCCCGTCCCGCTCGCTCCTGCCGCCTCGCCCGTTCCGCCCCGCCCCGTTCCGCATTCATCATTCCGCGTTCCGCATTCCCGTGACCGTTCTCGTTGCCGACTCCGTTTCCGACGCCGCCCTCGACGCGATCCGCGAGGGCGGGCACGACGTGGTCGAAGACCCCGGGCTCAAGGGCGACGCGCTGGTCGACGCGCTCCGCGAGCACGACCCGGCCGTCCTCGTGGTGCGCTCGACCAAGGTGCCGGCCGAGGCGCTCGACGCGGCCCCGTCGCTCGAGCTCGTGGTCCGCGCCGGCGCCGGCGTCGACACGATCGACGTGGCGGGCGCGTCGACGCGCGGCGTGTTCGTCGCCAACTGCCCGGGCAAGAACGCGGCGGCCGTCGCCGAGCTTGCCTTCGGGCTCCTCCTCGCGCTCGACCGCCGCATCCCCGACAACGTGATCGCGGCGCGGGCGGGGCGGTGGGACAAAAAGGGCTTCGCCTCGGCGCGCGGCGTCCGCGGGCGGACGCTCGGGCTGCTCGGCATGGGCAGCATCGGGCGCGAGATGGCGGAGCGCGCGCGCGCCTTCGGGATGCCGGTCGTGGCCTGGAGCCGGTCGCTCACCGACGACGACGCCCGCGCCCTCGGCGTGACGCGCGCGGACACGCCGCTCGACGTGGCGCGGCAGGCCGACATGGTCTCGGTCCACGTCGCCTCGACGCCCGAGACGCGGCACCTCGTCGACGCCGATTTCCTGGAGGCCATGCCCGAGGGCGCCGCCCTCGTCAACACGGCGCGGGCGGACGTGGTCGACGAGGCGGCCGTGGCGCGCGCGGTCGACACGCGCGGCCTCCGCTACGCGACCGATGTGCCCGCCGGCGAGCCGGCGGCCAAGCAGGGAGACTTTGAGCACCCGCTCGCCGACGCCGCCTACATCACGCACCACGTCGGCGCCTCGACCGACCAGGCGACCGAGGCCATCGGCCAGGAGGCCGCCCGCGTGGTCCTGGCCTACGCCGAGACCGGGCGCGTGCCCAACAGCGTCAACCTGGCCGACCAGACGGCGGCGACGCACCTGCTCACGGTCCGCCACCTCGACCGCGTGGGCGTGCTGGCCGGCGTGCTCGCCGTGGTCCGCGAGGCGGGGTGGAACGTGCAGGAGATGGAGAACCTCGTGTTCACTGGGGGCGGGGCGGCCGTCGCGCGCGTCCGATTCGACGGGGCGCCCTCGGACGAGGCGCTCGCGCGCATCCGCGAGGTCGAGCACGTCCTGAACGCGACGGTGATCGCGGTCTGAAGGGAGGCCGCCCCGCCCTCGCCGTGGGGTTATTTGGTTCGGGGTTGTCGGGTTCAGGGTTCTGAAGGTTGAGCCGCAGCCGGCGGCTCCGCTCGGCATGAGCGGGCGGGACGAGCGCCGAGACCGCCGCCCCGCCCTCGCCTCCGCGGGCGGGGTGGGTCCTCGTCGGCGAGCGAGGCTGACGCGGGCGAACCCCGAACCCCGAACCCCGAACCCCGAACCCCGAACCCCGAACCCCGAACCCCGAACCCCGAACCCCGAACCCTACGCCGCCCCGCCCCGCCCGCTCGCCGCGGTCCGCCGGCTCCACAGGCCGAGTGCGACGCCGGCCGCGAGGCCCACGAGGTCGGCGAGGACGTCGTACGGGTCGCCAAAGCGGCCGATGGGGAGCACCGTCTGCCACACCTCGATGGCGAGCGCGAACGCGGCGCCGCCGGCCACGACCGCCCACGTCCGGCTCCCCGCCCGGAGCCACAGCCACGCGAGCCCGAGGAACATCAGGACGTGGACGACCTTGTCGGGCGAGACCAGGCGGAGCTCGACATCGGGGACCTGGTTGCCCGGGATCGTGCAGGCGACGACGATGAGGACCGTCCAGACGACGGCGAGGCGGCGGGTGGTCATGGGCGGGGAAACCGCTCGGCGGCGGCGCGGGGGATGCGGTCGAGGAGGTCGGAGGCGACGAGGCCGCCGGCGCCGTGGTCGCGCGCCCACGCGTCGGCCGCGGCGGCGCCCAGGTGGAGCGCGCAGACGGCGGCGTCGGCGGGGTCGAGCCCTTGCGCGAGGAGCCCGGCGACGGTGCCGGCGAGGACGTCGCCGGTGCCGGCGGTCGCGAGGGCGGGGCGGCCGGGCGGCCCGACGACCACGCGCCCGTCCGGCGTGCCGACGACGCTCGGCATTCCTTTGAGGACGAGAACGGCGCCCCACCGCACGGCCAGGCGGCGGACGGTCTCGATGCGGTCCTCGGGGTCGAAGCCATCGTCGCCGAGGAGCCGGCGGAGCTCTCCCAGGTGCGGCGTGAGCACGAGCGGGGCGGACCGCTCGCCCAGCGCGTCGGCGCCGCCGGCGAACGCTGAAAAGCCGTCGGCGTCGAGCACGAGCGGGGCGGACACCTCCTGGACGAGCGCGCGCACGAGCCGCAGCGTCTCGTCGTCGCGGCCCAGTCCGCACCCGACGAGCACGGCGTCGGCGGACTCGGCGCGCTCGCGGACGCCGTCGAGGGCGGCCCAGGCGAGCGTCCCGCCGTCAGTCTCGGGTTGGGCGTCGACCATGACCTCGACGTTCTGGGCGTCGACCGTCGCCTGGGCACTCTGCGGCGTGCAGGCGACGACGGCACCGGCGCCGGCCCGGTACGCCGCGGCTGTCGAGAGGACGGCGGCGCCCGTAAAGTGGCCGCTCCCGACGACGCAGACGGCCGTCCCCGCCGAGTACTTGTAGGCGTCGGCCGCCCGGCGCGGGAGGTGCGCCGCCACCCAGGCATCTGTGGCCGTGTGCGCGGCGGCCGCGCGGTCGACCTCGGCGCGAGGAATCCCCATCTCCGCCACGACGACCTCGCCGGCCACCTGCGGTCCATCGCCCAGCACGAGGCCCGCCTTCACGCCGGCGAACGTCACCGTGAGGTCCGCGCGCGGCGTCTCGTCGGCCGCCCCGCCCGTCGTCGCGTCGAGGCCGGAGGGAAGGTCGACGGCCACGACCGGGGCGCTCTGCCGCCCCGCCCACGCGCACAGGCCGCGGACGGGCTCGCGGAGCGGGCCGGAGGCGCCGATCCCCAGCAGGGCGTCGACGACGAGGTCGGCTGGGGCGTCTGCGGCCTGGCGGGCGTCGTCGAACGGGACGACCTCGACGCGGTCCGAGGCGTCGGCGAGGCGCGTCAGCAGGCGCAGATTGGCCGCCGTGTCGGCCGACGCCTCGGCCTCGGTGGCGAGCGTGAGGCAGCGGACGTGGGCGCCGCGGGCGGCCAGCACGCGGGCGATCACCAGGCCGTCGCCGCCGTTGTTGCCCCGCCCCGCCAGGACCGTCACGCGCGCGCCCTCGACCGCGTAGCGGGCCGCGATCGCGTCGACGGCCGCGCGCCCGGCCGTCTCCATCAGCACGCGGCCGGGCACGTCCCAGTCGTCCATCGTCGCGCGGTCGGCGGCGCGCATGCCGTCGGCCGTTAGGAGCGGGAGGAGGCCGTCGGGCGGGGCGGGCGGGGACGTGGACACGGGCGGGGCGGGAGTGGGGGGTGACGGGCGAAAGGGGACGGGCGGGGCGGTCGGTCCGGTCGGCACGTCAGGCGCGCGCGAGACCATCACCCGCACGCCCGACCCACCGACTCACAGACCTGCGGACCCACCGACACGGGCGGGGAGGACGACCGGCGGCACCTCGGTGTCCCACCGCGCCCGGACGCTCGCGGCGTTGGGCAGGATCCGCAGCGGCTCGGCCGGGCGGTACGGGACGAGCGAGCCGCCGCTCCACCGGCCGTCGCCGTCCACGTCGATCCACACGCGGAGCCCGACGGGACCGGGCGCGAGGCGCTCGACCCTAAACGAGCCGTCGGGCTCGGCGCGGACCACGACCGGCGGGCCGCTGGCCGGCGTGACCTCGACGTAGACCGCCCCGCCCGCCCCGCCCTCGACGCGGCCGACGAGGGCGCCCGTCGCGTCGTCGCCCAGGCGGACGTAGCGGCGGCTCTGGCCGCCGGCCGCGAGCGTAAACCGCGGCGGCAGCGAGTCGGCGGCGACCGTGAACCGGACGCCGTCGGCGGTCTCCAGGGGGACCAGCCGGGCCTCGCCGTCCACCTCCAGCGTCACGGCGCCCTCGGCGGGCGGGGCGGAAAACACGACGCCCGGCGCCTCGCCCCGCGCGAGCACCTGCGCCGAGTCGGCCGCGACGACGGCCGCGGGCAGAAACTCGACGACGCGCGCGGCCAGCGTGTCCGGCCGGTCGGCCGGCGAGAACGAGAGGGCAAACGGGGCGACGGCGTTGCCCGCCGAGTCCGCGAGCGCCGCCCCGCCCTCGCCGGGGCCGGCGTAGGTCACGCGCGCGCGCGCCGCCAGCGGGGCGGCCGTCTGGAGCGCGACCTCGAACGGGGCGCCAGGCGCTTGGTAGACGGCGGCGAGCGCGACGGGCTGTCCACTCGCCGAGTCGGCCACGGCCCACGGCCCGAGCCCCGCCCCGCCCAGGCGGACGGGCTCGTCGAAGCGGACGGCGAGGCGGGTGCTGGAGAGCGTCCGCACGCGGAGCGGGGCGGGCGCCGTCGAGTCCTGCGTCGTCACCCAGAACCCGGGCGCCGCTCCCGTCCCGACGATGCGGAGCCCGTCCGGGAGCGCTCCGGCCCCAGGCGGCTCGGCCGCCCCGCCCGTCGTGTCGGCCGCCGCGCGCGGCGCTTCGGTGGCGACCGCCGTGAGGGCGGGGCGGGGCGGGGCGGCAAACCGCTCGCCGGCGTCGGCGCGGCCGTTCCGGTTCCGGTCCTCGACCGCGACGACGTAGTACGGGCCGGGGCGGAGGTACGCGAACTGGAACGCGCCGTCGGCGCCCGTCCCCGTCCGATAGTCCGGGGCCACGGCGCGGACGTCGGGGAGCGCCAGCGTGTCGGCGAGCGCGTAGGCCCAGACGGCGAGGTCGCCCACCCCGCCCCCGGTCTCGGGGTCGCCCACGGCGCCGTCGAGCGCGCCGCGGTCGATCGTCGGGCCGGTCGCGAAGGCGACCACGATGGGAGCGGCGAGCGCCACGCCGGCCCGCTGGTCCTGTAGCTCGGTCCCGACGGTCACGACGTAGGTCGTCGCCTCGCGGAGCTCGGGGAGCACGATCTCGATCTCGCTCCCCCGCACGCGGACCTCGGCCGGCTCGTCGCCCTCGGGCGTCACGGTGACGGCCTGGGCGCCGGACGGGTCAAGCCGTTCCGAGAACATGAGGCGGACCGTCCGCCCGGTCACGTTCACGGCGCCCTCGGCCGGGAGCGAGCCGACGAGCGCCGGCGGCGTCCGGTCCGGCGGCCCGCCCGAGGGCGCGATCGGCGTGGCGCACGCGGCGAGCGCGAGGAGGAAGACGAGGAGGGCGGGGCGGGGCATCGGCCACAAACGTAGCCGCCCCGCCCGTGGTGCGGGGCTAATCGGTCCAGTGCACGCGTATCCCGCAAACGATTTCGTGGACTCCGAGACGAGCTTGGACGTCCACGGAGTCCCCGGCTTTAACCTCGACGGGCACCTGGAACGGCGGGGTGCCGATGTAAGAGACGGAGATCTGGTGTCGCCCTGGAGGGAGTGTGAGGCTGAAGCGCCCGAGGGAGTCTGTCGTGGCGCCAGGTCGTGTGCTCTCGACCCTCTGCTTCCTGAGAAGCTCGATGACCCCAAGCCTCACTCCGGCGACGGGGGCGCCCGTCCGGCCGTTGACCACCCCGCCCGTTACGCGAGCGAGCCTTGTCCCCTCGCCCGTGCCGGTCCGGTTTACCTCGTACGTGCCTTCGATGTACGTGAGGTCGTGGAACTCCCCACTGGCAATGCGGCGGGACTCAGAGCCGAGGGGAAGTCCAACAGCGGCCTCACTCTCGTCAAAGACACCGGCGGGGGCCGGAGCTTCTGCGTGAGGGCGGCTTCCCCCACAAGCGCTCAGAGCGCAGGCGGAGAGAAGCAGGAGCGGGGCGGGGCGGGGCATGAACGGAACATAGGCGACGCCGCTTGCCGCACCTAGAGGATGGCAGCCCACAAGCGGCTTACGGGTGGAAAGCCTTCCTCCTCGTCATCCTGAACGGAGTGAGGATCCCGACGTGACCGCCCCGCTCGTCGGTCCTGTCTCCGAGAGGTCGCATCGTCGAGGTTCTTCGTAGAACGCGCAGAGACGGTTCGGGCGCCGCCCGCCGCCCCGCCCTCACCGGATCTCAAACGGGGCGGTGGCGAGCGTGTCGCGGGCGGAGAGGGCGCGCCCCACGAGGGACGGCCGCGTCGTCTCCGTCTGGAAGCGGTAGGTCCCCGGCTCCAGCCGGCGGCTCAGCCGGATCGGGTAGCAGACCGCCCGCCCCGCCCGCGCAGCGTAGAGCATGTCGTTGCACGCGTCGGCCGCCACGCCGCGAGCGCGGTCGTCGTCGCTCAGGAACCGGGAGGAGCCGCGGTGGCGGGTCCACCGCCCCGCCCGCCGCCGCTCCAGCAGGGCGTGGCAGAGGTTGTGCTCCGCGTACGCCGTCGGGACGAGGCGGAGGACGAGCGAGTCGCCGGGAGCGTAGGCACTCCGGTCCGTCGAGAAGCCGGGCGGGGCGGCGGCGGCCGCAGGCCCGCACTCGAACCCGGCGACCTCCCGCGTCGAATCGGGCGGGGCGGGCGGGGCGGCCGCCTCGGGCGGGGCGGAGCCGTTTCCGCACCCCGCCCCGAGGAGCAGGGCCAGGAGGGCGGGGTGGAGTCGGGGCAGCGGCACCGGCTCCAAACGCAGACCGCCCCGCCCACGGTGTGCGGGCGGGGCGGCAGGCCGCGTGGGCGGGGCGGGCTAGGCGTAGATGCCGCGCATCTTGAGCGCCCCGGCCACCTTCTCGATCGCGATCACGTAGGCCCCGATGCGCATGCTCGTGTCGTACGTCTCGGCCGCGTCGTAGACCCGGTTGAACGCGCCGCGCATCATCCGGTCGAGCCGGCGGTTGACGCGGTCGGCGCTCCAGAAGTAGCCCTGGCGGTCCTGGACCCACTCGAAGTAGCTGACCGTCACCCCGCCCGCGTTGGCCAGGATGTCGGGGATGACGAGCACGCCGTTCTCGTTGAGGATCGCGTCGGCCTCGGGCGTCGTGGGGCCGTTGGCGCCCTCGGCGACGATCTTCGCCTTCACGTCGCCAGCGTTCTCGGCCGTGATCTGGTTTTCCTTGGCGCACGGCG
Source organism: Rubrivirga litoralis (assembly GCF_031846415.1). Taxonomy (NCBI): domain Bacteria; kingdom Pseudomonadati; phylum Rhodothermota; class Rhodothermia; order Rhodothermales; family Rubricoccaceae; genus Rubrivirga; species Rubrivirga litoralis. The sequence continues at coordinate 22,646 of NZ_JAVRHT010000045.1, forward strand.
CGAGCACGTCGACGTCGAGCGCGAGGAGCTCCTCGTTGGTGAGCGGCTCGGCCCCGTCGAAGCCGGCCAGCGAGCGGTCGTGCTCAGCCGCGTACGCGGCGGCCGCGTCGATGTCGATGCCGTCGGCGTTGTAGTAGCCGCCCGAGACGTCGGAGACGGCGACCACCTTGCAGCCCTGCTCGCGGAGGAGCTTGGCGGCGACCGAGCCCACGTTCCCGAAGCCCTGCACGGCGACGGTCGCCTGGGAGGCGCGCATCCCGAGCCGCTCCATGGCCGCCAGCGTCGTCGTCATGACGCCCCGGCCGGTCGCCTCGCGGCGCCCTTCGGAGCCGCCGATGAGGAGCGGCTTGCCCGTCACGACGGCCGTCTCGGTCCGCCGCGCGTGCATCGAGTACGTGTCGAGCAGCCACGCCATGACCTGCTCGTTCGTGTTCATGTCGGGGGCCGGGATGTCCTTGTCCGGCCCGAACACGTCGATGAGGTTGGCCGTGTAGCGCCGCGTGAGGCGCTCGACCTCGCCGGCCGACATCGTCGACGGGTCGCAGGTCACGCCGCCCTTGGCGCCGCCGAACGGGACGCCGACGACGGCGCACTTCCACGTCATCCACGCCGCGAGCGCCTTGACCTCGTCCACGTGGACGTCCGGGGCGAACCGGATGCCGCCCTTCGACGGCCCGAGCACCTCGGAGTGGATGACGCGGTAGCCCTCGAAGACGCGGAGCCGCCCGTCGTCCATGACGACGGGGATGCTGGTGATGTGGATCCGCGACGGCGACCGGAGCACGTCGTAGAGCCCGGTGTCGAGCTCCAGCAGCTCGGCGGCCACGTCGAACCGCTCCATCATCGACTGGAACGGGTTGTCCTTGTCGATGTGCGGCGCGGGCTCCTGGTAGAGCGCGCGGGTCTTGACGTCGCGCTTGAACGGTGTCGGCATGGGGCCGGGGGCGGGGGGGCGGAGGACGAGGGGGATCGCCATCGAAGGTACGCGGGGGGACGCCGCGGGCGGGGAGGAGGCGGGGCGGAGGGCCGAAAAAGGCGGGAGCTCGGAAGCGCTTCCGAGCCCGTCGGTTCCCAAGGTATCGGCGCTTCAGCGCGGGACCCCCGTCTCCTGCGTCCCCGCACGTGTTGGCGGCGGCGCTCCGCGCGTGGCCCGAGGCGCTCCCCAGGCGGGGCGATCTTGGGCGGCCCATCCCGCCCCGCCCTCATGACCCGCCAGCGCCTCAAGGACATCGCCTCGCTCGCCCGCAAAAAGGGCCGCGTCGCGCACGGTCAGTTCTTGGTCGAGGGCGTCCGCTCGGTCGAGGCCGCGGTCGCCGCGGGCGCCCCGCTCGTCGAGGTCCTGGTCTCGCACGAGGCGGCCGAGGCCGACCGCGTCGCCGCCCTCGCTGACCGCGCCGCGGCCCCCGTCCACCGCCTCCCCGCCCGTGACCTCGACCGCGTCGGCGACGCGCGGACTTCGCAGGGCGTCGTGGCCGTCGCGTCGTCGGTGGTGCGCAGCGCGCTCGGCGGCACGGGCGGGGCGGTCCTGGCCCTCGACGGCGTGCAGGACCCCGGCAACGTGGGCGCCCTCGTCCGCACCGCCGCCTGGTTCGGCGTAGACGCCGTCGTGGCCGACGAGAAGACGGCCGACTTCGAGACGCCAAAGGCCGTCCGCGCGTCGATGGGCGGGCTGTGGGACCTGGCCCTCGTCCGCCTCCCCGCCCTCGCCCCGGCCCTCGACGCGCTCGCCGCCGACGGCCACGCGCTGTGGGGCGCTGACCTGGGCGGCACGTCTGTTTCGGAGTGGGCGCCCGGCTCCCGCGCCGTGCTCGTGCTCGGGAGCGAGGCGCACGGCCTCTCCGCCGACGTCGCCGGGCGCCTGCGCGAGCGGGGCGGCACGGTCCACGTCCCCGGCCGGGCGGGGCGGGGCGGCGTCGAGTCGCTGAACGTGGGCGTCGCCGCCGGCGTGCTCCTCGCGCGGTGGCGGGGG